>JBGPWD010000100.1:0-3517 GCA_041492015.1 Nitrosopumilaceae archaeon | reverse complement strand
GAATTATTCTTTTAAAATCAATTTTAGCATGTTCTGCACCTGTAAAATATCCATCTCGTGGTAGATAGTCCATCATATCAGCGCTAAGACCGCCAGATATGATTTCATTCATAAATTGATATTTTGAATTTCCAAGGGTAAGATCAGCTAGAAATTTCTTATTAAAACCAGACTTTGATAACAAATCTCCAATCTCAGTTTGTAATATGAGTTTCTTGCCAATCTCTTCATGTGAAATTTTTTTTCTCTTTTGCAAAACTTCCTCAAATAGATGTGAGAAGGGCCCGTGACCTATATCATGTAAGAGACCACCCAATCTCAGATTTGCAACATCATCTGAATTCAAAAATCCTTTATCCTTGAGTACCGTTGCTGCTTGACCAGCAAGATGAGTTACTCCAAGTGAATGTTCAAATCTAGAATGTTGTGCACTTGGATATACCAGATGAGCACCTGCAAGTTGTCTTATTCTGCGCAATCTCTGAAAGATTGGGCTGTCTATAACTTTGATTTCAGGTTCATAAATTCTAATAAAGTCATGAATTGGATCAACAATTTCTAGATATTTTTTTGTCATTTTATTTTAGATATCTTAAAGCTATATCCTTGACAGATTTGTGGACTTGATCTTGAGTTTGAGATGCATCTACTATTTTCCATCCAAATTTTTTTGCCAATGTTCGATAAGTATGAATTATTTTTTGTGCAAATTGCTTGTTCTTTTCGAATTTATCACGCCGAGTTCTTTTACGCGTGAATGAATCTTGTGGTCTTACATCTAGAAGAATCACAAGATTTTCTTTTGGTAGACCAGCATCAAGATTTGAGAGCCATTTTAAATCAAGACCATTTGCCTTGCCATAAACTAGATTTGATTGGTAATACCGATTCATTATGAGAATATAGTTTTTTGAAAGAGCTTCTTGTATTTCCTTTAATTTTTCCCATCTGTTTGCAGCAAGCAAACAGTGTATTACTTGAGGAGGAAATTTTCGTCTTCCGCTTAGATAGTATTTGATTTCTTTTCCCAATGAAGTACTATAATCAGGGAAGCTAAAAATTTTGCATTTTAATTTTTTTGCTCTCAAAGCTTTAGCCAAAAGTTCTGACTGGGTTCTTTTTCCTGCTTGATCAAACCCTTCTATAACAATAATCATTTGATTGTAATTAAATTGGGAAGTAGATAAATTGTGAATCTATTATAAGGTTTATAACCAAAAAAGACTTTATTATATTAAAATGGGCTTGGCACACTATATGGTAAAAGAAATCATGAAAGAAATAGGCAACAAATCAAGAGAATTTTTTGAGTTTGTACTTCCACCAATAGACATACAAATTCAGAATGATAATCTTGTAGTAACTGTAGATCTTCCAGGTTTTGACAAAAAAGATATCAAATTAAGGATAAATGGGAATATCCTTTCAATAAGTGCAGAAAGAGAAATCGATCAAGATGGTGCAGTTATCTGGCATCAAAGACCACATTTAATTGATAAAAAAATTCGTCTTCCAGTTGATGTAACGGAAGGCGAAGACCTAGAAGGTTCTGCAAAATATCATAATGGGGTTCTTACTCTAAAGATTCCAGTAAAACGTGGAAAAGATATCGTAATAGAATAGCTAGTGCTCTCTCATTAGAACTGCAGCCAACATTATAACCATAGAACTAATCATTCCCAGCTCGCCTCCAAGTTGATTACTTCCATAAAGTATTGTTGAACCAACAAATACTGCTGCAGAAAGTATGCTTCCAGCAAGGAAAATGTTTTTAGATGATTTTTGTGGTTGATTTTGAAAAGATCTTTTTTCTTCAAGATACTGTTTAAGTTCTGGTGTAATAGCAATTACATCATTAACTGATTTTGCAAATTTGTTAAATGAAATTTTTAGCTCTTCAATATATGCATCTTTGATGAGATGTTCTTCTTCCAGAATATTTTTTAAAACATTAATGAATCTAAAATTCACTTTATGTGTATGATAAATTCCTTCCAGTATAGATGCCATCCTCATGTAAAGTGCCAAATGTTTTGGAAGCTTAAATGGAAATCTGCTCATTGTCTTGTTTGCTAGCTCAATCAAAGCCTTGACTTCCATTTTGTCGACTTTGGTTCCATGCATTGTCTGAATTGACATTGAAATTCCTTTTTCTATAATAGAACGGTTAAAACCAGGAAGTAGCATGCCAAGATCATCCATGGCATTAACTGTTCTTGGTGGGTCCTTTTCCACAAGCGAGAGATACAGTCTGATTAGTTTTAGTCGAGTTTCATGGTCTAGTCTTCCTACCATCCCAAAATCATAGAGAATCAAAGAACCATCGTTTGCGACCGAGATGTTACCAGGATGTGGGTCAGCATGAAATATGTTATGATGTAAAAGCATTGTAAAAAAGACCTTATGGACTCTAACTACAAGCTGTGCTCTGTCTAGTCCAATGTCATCTAGTGCCTTGACATTGGTTATTTTTATTCCAGGTATGTACTCCATCGTAAGTACATGTTCTGTAGAATGGTCATCTATTACTGAAGGGATTATTACTCTGGGATAGGAACGAAGGTTTCTTTTAATTGTCTTAAGATTTTCCGATTCGATTCTATAATCCATCTCTTCATGAATTGTTTCAATAAATTGAGCAAGCATTGCTTCTGCTGAGAAACGCAGATTTGGATCGACAAATTTCATTGCAACAGGAATAATTTTTTTAAGAATGCTAATGTCCTCTTCTACTATTTTGTCAATGTTTGGTCTTCTTACTTTTACAACTACATCTTTTTCTTTAATCTTGGCAAGATAGACCTGGCCAAGTGATGCGCCAGAAATAACATTAGTGTTGATATAATCAAAGTTTTGTTCTAGTGGTCCAAGATCTTTTTCTATAATTGGTCTTACTTGATCAAAAGGAGCTGCAGGTACATCGTCTTGAAGTTTAGCAAGCTCTTCCATGTATGGTTGTGGTAAGATATCAGCTCTTGAAGAAAGCCACTGTCCAAGTTTTATGTAAACAGGACCTAATGATACAAAAGTATTGAGAACCTTGCGAGCATTTTTTTGATATCTTTCAACTTTAATATTTTTACCTTGTTTTCTAACCCACTCTCTTCTATCTTTTCTTAGTGTCAAGATAAGAGGTAAAAGTTTGAGAAGAATCCTAATAGTTCTTAATTTTGATATAACAAATTCCCCCTAAAAATTTTTAATTTTTTTAGTAAGTGAATATCCTAGATAGCCAAGCGCTAGAGATGCCAAAAGGCCTCCAAGTAAGGAAGTGTTCTTTGTAAGCTTTGAGTTTTTTTGCATTTTGTATAGTTGTGATGCAACCTTCTTTCCCCCAAAAAATGCTGATGCAAGACCAATTAATACTTCAGGAGCATCTCTTACAAGATGACCAAGTGGATCTTTGCGTGGATCAATCTTATCCATATGAACTAGATATTTGTCCTCATATTCTCTTATGTGTAAGTTACCATATCGATACTGTTTGTCTGCACCATTTTTTTGTCCTAGTTTTGTT
>JBGPWD010000061.1:0-4915 GCA_041492015.1 Nitrosopumilaceae archaeon | reverse complement strand
ATGAATGTATCCACTGGGCAACATTATATCGGTATTGATAATACGCAAACAACTGATAGCAATGGAAGGGACAGAAATGTTATGATACAAGAGGGGATTGAAGCAGTCAATCTAAAAATTGTAGGTTGTTATGATGCAGACCACCCAAGAACATGTGATATTACTAGTGGCGCAAAATACGTACAATACACTCCTTAATTTTAAAAAATAATATAATATTTTAACAATTTAAAATTCTGACCATTTTACTAAATTTGTATAAATTTTTTTATATAGAATTTATTCGTAGAGCCAACATTGGACATAGCCCGAGTCTGTTTTAATTTTAGGAGGATCTTTCTTACATTTTTCCATCACGTGTGGGCATCTGTCATAAAACCTACATCCTTGAGTTGGGTTTAGCAAACTGGGAGGATTTCCTCTGATATATTGTGGTTTTTTGTTTTCTTTCAACGATGGGATTGATTGAAGAAGACCTTGTGTGTACGGATGTTTTGGGTTCTTGTAAACCTCAGATGAACTCCCAAACTCAATCATTTTGCCCCCATACATAACACCAATTTTCTCAGCGATTTCAGATATTATTGCAAGATCATGTGTTATCAACATGATGGATAATCCTTCTTTTTTCAGTTTTTTGAGTAGACTGATAACCTGTGCTTGTACAAGTACGTCCAGGGCAGTTGTTGGTTCATCTGCAATAACAAATTTTGGATTCAAGAGAAGTGCCATGGCAATAACAATTCTTTGTTTCATCCCGCCACTAAGCTCATGTGGAAATTTTTTAAGTACAGAATTATTCAGACCAACCGAAGTTATTATTTCCGCAATTCTTTTATCAAAGTCTCCAGTGTAATTATGTTGTTTTAAGATCTCATGAAATTGATGTTCCACCGTAAAAACTGGATCTAATGAATTCATGGCTCCCTGAAAGACCATAGAAATCTCTTTCCACCGATAATTCTTTGTAAACTCTGATCCTGACATTTTAATGATGGATTTTCCATCTAATAATATATCACCAGATACAACCATACCTCCTTGCAGTGCCCGCATTAGGGAAAGCCCAAGGGTGCTTTTTCCACATGCACTTTCACCGGCAATTCCAATAGATTCTCCTTTTTCTAAAAAAAAACTTACGCCATCTACTGCATGAACAATGCCAGCCTGCGTTTTATATTGAGTTTTAAGATCATTTACAGAAATGTAAGACATCCATCATTTTAGAATCATTGATCTAAATGTGGGTTTTGGAGGAAGAAGGGGTTATATTCTAGTAAGTAAAAAAACCGATTTACTTGAGAACGCTAATTTGTAATTTTGATGCAATGAATGGTATTTTATGTTCAGTGCGAGCGGAATCGAACTTATTATAGAGTTCGAGAGAAAATGATATAGTAACCTTATGGATTTCAAAAGAACTCACTATATTGGCCACCTCGAGTCCTCAATGATAGGTAAAAAGGTCATAGTGGGCGGTTGGATAGAGGACATACGGGAACTTGGCAAACTTACATTTTTGACACTTCGTGATGTTACTGGCGTTGCTCAAATTGTTCTTGTTGGCAATGAAGCCCTAGAACAGGCAAAAGGACTCAACAAACAAAGCGTAGTTAGAATAACGGGTACAGTTCAGCAATCAAAAGCTAGAGATTTTCCATTTGAAATCAAATCTGAGAAAATTGATATCTTAACATTAGCAGTGCATCCGTTACCAATAGACCCTATTGGGAGACTAGAAAGTAATATTGATAACAGACTAAATGCACGGGCACTTGATCTCCGTAATCAAAAAACTGCATCAATTTTTAAACTACGTCATCATGCACTTGCTTCAATTAGGAATACACTAACAGAAAATAATTTTATTGAGGTGAACACTCCAAAAATAATTGGTAGTGCAAGTGAAGGAGGAGCAAATCTTTTTTCACTGAAATATTTTGATAAACAAGCGTATCTTGCACAAAGTCCACAACTTTACAAAGAACAACTTACAATTGGTTTAGAACGGGTTTTTGAAATTGCATCGTATTATAGAGCAGAAAAATCACATACAGTAAGGCACCTTACAGAATTCACTAGTGTAGATATTGAAGCTGCGTTTATGGACTATTCTGATGTGATGGATGTTTTGGAATTAGTTGTAGCTAATGTGTTTGAACATACAGAAAAAAATTGTACAGCTGAACAAAAAACACTTGGCATTGAAATAAAAAAACCAACTATACCGTTTGAACGTCTGACATACAAGAAAGCAATCGAAGAGTTGTCACATGATGGAATAAAACTTGAGCTCGGTGATGATTTACAAGATTCACATTTACGTACACTGGGAGAACGACATCATGGATTTTACTTTTTAATTGATTGGCCCATGAAACTAAAACCGTTCTACATTCATGAAAAAGACGATGATCCTACATTATCTCGTTCATTTGACCTTCAATATGGCTATCTTGAGCTCTCTTCAGGGGGTATGAGATTGCATGATCCGAAAAAACTAAGATCAAGATTACAAGAACAAGGCCTAAACCCTGAACAATTTGTAGACCATCTTAGAGCATTTGACTGGGGAATGCCACCTCATTCAGGTTGGGGCTTGGGCCTTGATAGGCTAATGTTAGTTCTTACAAAGATAGATAATGTTAGAGAAGTTGTCTTGTATCCGCGTGATCCTGAAAGACTTTCTCCATAAAAGAATAAATCCAAATTCTACTAAAATAACAAGTGCAACAGTGTGATTTTTGCGGTTCGGAATTTGGGGATCGTAGATGTTACTTTTGTGAAAAACGTTGCTGTACATCCTGCATGACAGATGATAGGACAAGATGCAAACGTTGTTTTATAACAAAAAGAAAACTTGGATGGAAAATTTTTAAAAGAAATAAAATTCTGCTTGGATTTATCGCGTTTGTATGGGCATACACCGTATTTCCAATACCTTTCATTCCAGGTATTGATCCAATGTTTTATTGGGTTTCGTTGAGTGTGGCCATTATGATAATGATTCCTGTAGGCCTTGCAATCTTTTTCTGGTCAAGAGAACCACCATCTTCTGATCTTAGATGATGTTGGCAATTACATGCTGAGTAAATTCACTAGTTGTCATGTTGCCACCAATGTCTTTGGTTTTTATTCCATTTTTCACTACGCCATAGACAGCTGATTCTATTTTTTTTGCAACCATAAGACATTTTTGATCTTGATATTTCATTCCTAGCCATTCGAACATCATTTTTGCAGAAAGAATGAAAGACGAGGGATTTGCTGCTTGTTTTCCTGCGATATCAAAAGCTGCACCGTGAACTGGTTCAAACAATGCAAAATCATCTCCAATGTTTGCAGCTGGTGCCATACCAAGGCCGCCTACTACTTGTGCTGCCTCATCAGATAAAATATCGCCAAACAAGTTTGTTGTTACAATTACATCAAATGTTTCTGGTTGCCTTATGAGATTCATCGCACACGCATCTACATACATCTGTTCAAATTGTATATTTTGGAAATCCTTTGCAATTTCACTACAGGCCTTTGCAAAAAGACCATCTGTCTTTCTCATTACATTAGATTTATGAACGCAGGTGACCTTTTTTTTCTGGTTACGTTGGGATGCCATTAAAAATGCATATTTTGCTATTCGTTTTGAGGCACTTTCTGAAATTATACGTAACGCTATTGACGTATCCCCCACGTCAAATTCCATGCCAGTGTAAAGATCTTCTGTATTTTCCCTCACTATGACCAAATCTATGTTATCTTTTAGTGCCGGCATGTTAGGGTATGATTTTGCAGGTCTGATGTTTGCATATAGATTTAAAATTCTCCTTAACACTACAATTACGTCAGCTGCACTTTCTCCAACTGGAGCTTTCAAACACGCATTTGATTTTTTGATAGATTCCAAGGTTGATTCAGGCAATGCTTTTCCAGTCTTTGCTAGTGCATTGTCGCCAGCTTCAAGTTTTTCTATTTTTATTTTTAAATCAAGTTTATCATTTATTGTTTCTAAGACTTTGATAACAGATTCAGATATCTCAGGCCCTATTCCATCTCCTGTTATGAGCGCGATTTGATACATTTATTTTCCCAAATTTTTCTGTTTTAGAATCTTCTTGAGCATTATTCTGTTTATGCCATCAATCATTGCCTGTACACTTGTAATTACGATGTCTTCTCCAATTGACTTTGCTGATGCAAGATTGCCATATACGTCCTCTACTTTTATTGTAACTTCACAAAGTGCATCGGAGCCGCCAGCAATTGAATCTAATTTGTAATCCTTGATTCGCACCTTTGCTATTTCGCCAGTTATTTTCTGAATTGCATTAATTGATGCATCTACTGGACCCACTCCATAATCAGTACCGATAAAGTCTTTGCCTTCAATGTTTAATTTGACAAAGGCATATGGCATGTTTCCAATGCCAGTTGACACAGAAAAACCGGTGAGATGTACTAATCTCTTAAGACCTTGTGTTTGCATGACTTCTCCTGTTATTGAAAGCAATTCAACATCAGTGACATGTTTTCCTTGGTCTCCAAGTTTTTTCACCCTCACTAAAATTTCCTGAGTTTGTTCTCTTGTTGGTTGAATTCCATATTCCTCTAGCATTGCTGAAACACCATGAGCTCCTGCATGCTTTCCCACTTGGAACCATCTTGTTCTGCCTACAAGTTCAGGACTTATGGGTTCGTAGGTCAAGGGATTATTCAAAACTCCATGGGTGTGTATCCCAGACTCGTGCCCAAAGGCATTTTCGCCAACTATTGCTTTGTTTGGTTGAACGTGGATTCCTACTACACTAGAAACGTACCTTGATGTTTCGTAGAGAAGTTTTGTGTTAATATTTGTCTCATATTTTTTATCAAACTGTAAGCATTGAAGCGCCATTACAAGTTCTTCAAGAGATGCATT
>JBGPWD010000056.1:0-5292 GCA_041492015.1 Nitrosopumilaceae archaeon | reverse complement strand
AATTTGAACTGCAAGTTCTCTTGTTGGAGCTAAAATTAGTGCTTGTATTCCTCCTTTTGGAACAATATTTTGTAAAATTGGTAACGAAAATGCGGCAGTCTTACCTGTTCCAGTATGTGCTTGGCCTATAACATCCTGACCTGAAAGAAGAACAGGTATTGCTGCTGTTTGTATTGGGAAAGGTTCCAGGAAATTCATACCCTTCAGTCCATCTAGTATGGATTTTTTTAATCCTAATTCTTCAAATTTTGTCAATTTCTTTCATCATCTTTCTTAAGCAATGACAGAGAAAGCTCATTGCTTATTCCGTCATTATTTTCGATGTATTAACTCAGTTTTTGGCTCTATTAACCCTTTCCAATTTATTGAAAAAAATGTCATGATTTTTTAAATTTGTATAGTATTTGGGTATCTGATGAATTATTTCGATCTAGTTTTTTGTAATTTTTTGAACTGATACATACTTAAATGACTTTTTTATTATGCTAAACTATGAGTAGTGATTTACGATTAAAAAAATTAAGAGGTTCTGGTGGCTACATCATGGCAACAGTCACAGACGAACAACAGAGAAAAGGAAACCTTGGTGGGCCAGATCTATTTTTGGCGCCAGTTGGCAGAATAGAGGTAGATAAGATTTCAAAATATTTTTGCAATACCTGCGAAAAAGATTATGAAGGCAGCCCAAAGATTGATTATGAAACACCAAATGAGATGGTAGCAGATAACTTGGTTCTTATGGAAAAAGGACAATATGTTTGTACAACGTGTGGTTCTGTCCTTGCAGAATATAGAAACTTTAGTAAACTAAAGGAGAGTAAAGAAGTTGGATTAGCACAACCACAATCTATACCAAGTCAAAATTTAGTTGAATCTTCCACTCCAAGCTATACACCGCAACAACAAGCAAGTTACCAATCAGCGCTTGCTTCATCAGGAGTTACTACTTTTAATTCCATAGCTGGAATAGATGTTTATGATTCTGAAGCACGAAGAGTTGGTGTTGTAAAAGAAGTTGGAATTCAGACAGGGCAAGCCGGAGTGGTTCTTATAGTTACAAAAAACGATGGAAAAGATATGGCAATAAAATGGGATGAAATAAAAAAAATTGGTGAAATTGTTTTATTAAGTAGTGCAGAGGCCAGCACTAAATGTACAGGGTGTGGTTATGTGAACAACTCGGACTCAAAATTTTGTGAAAGTTGTGGTAAAAAAATAAAATAGAATGTACTATGTTAAGCAAGATTTATCTTACTAAGTCAAAGGACAAAATGTGATTGAAAAAACCTTCTGGCGGTAAATCAATCGTAAAGGACATAATAATAGTTGCAATAGGTATTGCCATAATATGGATTGGTTTACGCGTTGCATTTGGAACAGAAAACCCATTTTATGTAGTTTCAAGTGGAAGTATGGTACCCAACCTGAATGTTTTTGATGTCATTATTGTACAAGGGAATGCCTCATTCGATCATCTCAAAGTAGGTGACATCATAGTTTTCAATAGACCCGATGGTCATGACAGAGTTATAGTACACAGAATAGCTGAGATTCTAAATAAGAACCCCCTTGTTATTAGAACAAAAGGAGATGCTAATCCAGGTTCAATTCCAGGAACAGATTTCCCAATAACCAAACAAGATTACATTGGCAAGGTAGAATATGTAATACCACAGATAGGATATGTTACCAGAATACTTACTCCTCCCATAAATTATGTCATAATTGCAGTAATCATTGGAATAATGCTTATCAAACAATTTGGGAAGAAAAAAGATGAATCAGAAATTTCTTCAGATAAACCATTTGTTGAAGAAAACCTTGGTAACCCGAATCCTATAACACCAAATGAGTTTGATAAAATTCCTGATGAGGAATACACAAAAACAAGTGTAGAAAATAAAGATCCAAAAAAATCAGAACCAAAAGATAGTTAATTTCGTCAGAAACCGTTGGTAAAGAATTTAGTTGTGAGTTTTACTTATTTTGAATACTCGTTCAAAGTAATCCCCTTGTTCTGGTGTAAGATCAGCGGTATCTTCTTTTACACTAGCTAGATTCTTTGCAAGCTTTTTCTTGTATTCAAGTTGCATTAGACGCGCAATGTTAATTCGTTGTGCTTGAGGAGAACCTGCTCCATGCATTGATTCTGTTAGATATCCTACTGCGTTTCTGCCCATTGTCATGTTTTCGATTAATCTAAGAATCCTCATTCTGTTTTCAACATCTACACCCTTTCTTCCTTTTAGATATTTTCGGAGGATGGGCCCTGTTTCGGGATTTCTAAAGTCCTTTTCGGATGGAAGTGTTACCATAAGACCGCCTGCAATATCTTGAGCTAGCCGGCCAATTTCATATGGAAATCTTGTGACGTTATGTTTACATACATTAGCAAGCATGTCATCGTTTAACCAAACGCCAGATTTTGTTTTATGAGCTTGGTATGATGAAGCAATTCCTGCGGCATAGATGCTCTCATTTAGATGAGTCATTTCCACAAGTTTGTCTTTGATGTGAGATACTGTGGGTATCCCATTATAGTCTGCAATTGCTGCAGCGGCACCGATTAATACATCTCCAAGACCTGTTTTACAAACATAACTTCTTCTATGATAACAGGTAAACCTTTCAATAAGCATGGAAGCGAATTCGAACTCGCCGTTCATAAATATATATTCCCATGGAATGAAAACATTATCAAAAATTATCATAGCTTCCTGTCCAGAAAACTTTGCGTTTCCAGAATCAAGATCTCCCTCTTCCATGCTTCTTGTGTCACATGATTGACGTCCATAGATGTAAGTAATTCCAGGAGCGTCAGCTTTTAGCGCTCCTACTATTGCATATTCTTTATCAGCTTCTACTAATCTCATCGTTGGCATCACAATTATCCAGTGTGAGTTGATGCATCCTGTTTGGTGAGCTTTTGCTCCTTTTATTACAACTCCTTTATCATTTCGTTCTACTACACGTAGGTACATATCAGGATCTTCCTGTTCATGTGGAGCCTTGCTTCTATCTCCTTTAGGATCAGTCATAGCACCACCAATTACAAGATTTTCAGTCTGTACCATTTTTATAAAATCGATTAATCGTTTGTGATAGCTTGTCTTGTGTTTTTCATCTATTTCATAAGTTACAGAATAAAGTGAGTTTAATGCATCCATGCCAACACATCTCTGGAAGCATGTACCAGTATTTTGTCCCAGCTTTCTTTGCATCTTATTTTGGTTGACGAGATCTTCGGGGCTTTGCACAATATGCAGAAATCGATTAATTTTTTGCCCAGTTAATGAAGATTTAGCAGTAGCAAGCTCTTCTTCTCTTACAGCTAAATCATATGTTTCAGCAACTGCGTTAATAGAAGGCCTAATTATTGGATGTTCTACTGGATCTTTGACCAGTTCTCCAAAAAGATAGACTTTGAGGTTTCTTCCCCTTAGACTGTTAATATACTCAGCACCAGTCCTTATTGGCATACAGCTATTTCTTCTCAAAGCAATATAAATATTCTAAAGTTGTTTCATTCAACAATAAGAAAACGCAATATCAGACAAGGCCTATTCTTACATCTACTACCTTACAGCCTTTGCCGTTTTCAAAAACTAGTACCGGATTCATATCAAGTTCTTTTATTTCATTAAAGTCACTTACAAGTTGCGATATTCTTTGTAAACACTCTGATAATTTTTTGATATCAGATGGTTTTTCGCCACGGACGCCTTGCAATAGTTTATTTGTTTTTATAGAAGAGATCATTTCATCTGCTTCTGAATCAGTAATTGGAGCAAGTCTGAATGTAACGTCTTTTAAAACTTCAACATAAATTCCACCCATACCAAACATTACCACAGGTCCAAATCCCGATTCAAGTTTTGAACCAATGATTGTTTCTTTTCCTCCCTTTACCATTTCTTGTACTAAAACACCTTTGATGATGGCTTTTTTATCATATTTTTTTGCGTTCTTAATTATTTCTTTGAAAGCTGCTCTTACTTCGTTAGGATTTTTTAATCCTACCTTTACACCGCCAGCATCAGATTTATGAATAATTTGTGGAGATACTATTTTCATTACCACTGGATAACCGATTTTCTTTGCAGCCTGTATGGCCTCTCTATCTTTTTTAGCTAGGATACTTTTAGGAATTGGAAAGCCATATGCACGTAAAACTTCTTGGCCTTCTTCTTCAAGAAGATTTTTTCTACCTTCTTCTTTTACATTTGCAAATACTTTTTCAACTTTCTTTTTGTTTACAGTAAACTTTTGTATTTTACCTTCAGCTGTCTTAGACCATTCAGCAAATCGCAACATTGCCTTTAGAGTGCTTATTGCAGTTTCAGCATATCTATAATGAGGCACTCCTCCCTCTGCAAGAATTTCTTTGTTCTTGATTCCTTCATCCAAGCCCATTAAACTGGCAAGTATTGTTTTATCGTATTTTTTTGAAACCTTAACAATAACTTCTGCAAGCTTGTTGTAGTCTAAAGTTGCCGAAGGTGTACACATTGCTATAACTGAACCTACATTTGGGTGTGCAAGAACTTCGTTTAACACATTATCAAATCGATTAAAATCAGCATCGCCTACAATATCAACGGGATTTCTTGAAGAACCCCATGGCGGAATAACTGCATTAATCTTTGGCCTAATGTCTTCAATTTTTGCCATTTTTATTCCAAGCTTGGAACATGCATCTGTAGAAATTATTGCTGGTCCTCCTGCATTAGAAACTATAACCAAATCACCTTTTGTCGGAAGAGGCTGTTTTGAAAACGCAGTAGCATAATCAAATAATTCCTCCATAGTGTCCACCCTTATAGCACCAGACTGTTTTAGCAACGCATCATAAATTTCGTCAGAGCCCATCAGTGCACCTGTATGTGACATTGCAGCCTTTGCACCCTCAGGACTGCGGCCTGATTTTAAAACAAGAACGGGTTTTTTAATAGAATTAAGACGTGTAATCTGTTTACATATTTTCAGGAATTCTTGTCCATTTCCCAAGTCTTCAAGATACATTACTATAACTTTGGTTTGCTCATGTTCTGCAAGCATCTTGAGCATGTCAACTTCATTGAGATCTACTTTGTTTCCCATGCTAATTACTGCAGAGAACCCAATTCCTTGAGCACTTGCATCTTCTACCAGAGCTGCACATATCGCGCCACTTTGTGAAACAAGTGCGATTTCTCCTGATTTTGGAGTAACTTTGAGAAATGTAGAATTCATCATTGTTTGAGGAGCAAGGTTCATCACCCCAAGACAGTTTGGACCAATTATTCTCAGATT
>JBGPWD010000034.1:0-7122 GCA_041492015.1 Nitrosopumilaceae archaeon | reverse complement strand
ACCTACCAATTTCGGTTGATACTTGTAGAGCTAAAGTTGCAAAGGCTGCACTGGAACTTGGTGTTGATATCATTAATGATATTTCTGGGCTTAAATACGATAAAGAGATGAAAGGGGTTGTAGAAAAATTTGATCCTTCTCTTATCTTATGTGCTTTTAGTAAAAACGTGGTAATAGGAAATCAACTCCGACAGGTAAGAAATCTTATACGTGAAAGTCTTACAATTGCAAAATCTGCAAATATCTCTGCTAACAAAATTGTCGTCGATCCAGCAATTGGATTTTTTAGAAAATCAGGAAAGAACAATTTTTTTACAAAAATAAATTCAGACTGGCTAAAAAGAGATCTATTGATCTTAAATAACTTGAGATTAATAAAACAAAAAAACCCCATACTGGTTTCTGTTTCACGAAAATCATTTATTGGAAGTTTATTAAAAATAAAAAATCCTGATGAAAGACTCTATGGTTCTCTTGTAGCTGAAGTTATAGCAGTTCTTAACGGTGCAGATATTATAAGAACACATAATGTGAGGGCAACTCGAGAGGCAATTCAAATTACACAAAAATTATCTTCTCGCTTCAGGAAAGGCTTATAACGCAATTTCATTTTACACTATAAGGTTTAGTTGGAAATACGAGAAGGACTAACGTTTGATGACGTACTCCTCGTTCCCAAACGATCGAGTGTTATTACTAGATCACAGACTAACCTACAAACTAAACTTTCTAGAAACATTTCTCTTAACATTCCAATAATTAGTGCAAACATGGACACAGTAACAGAATCTGCCATGGCAGTTGCAATGGCTCGTGAAGGGGGAATAGGAATAATACATAGATTTCTTACAATACCTGAACAAGTAAATGAAGTACTCAAGGTCAAGCGTTCAGGAAGTATAATTATAGAAAATCCATATTTTATCAGACAGGATCAAACTGTAAAAGAAGCAATAGAGTATATGCGAGAAAAAGGTGTTTCTGGTCTTTTAGTTACTGATAGTGATATGAAACTTGAAGGCATATTGACAAGACGCGATATCATCATGCTTGACTCAGATGGGCAAAAGAAACTCGTAAAGGAGGTTATGACAAGTGACGTCATTACTGCAAATGTTGGAATAGGTATATCTGAAGCAAAAGAAATTTTGCGTAAAAATTGTATTGAAAAGTTGCCACTTTTGAATGAAAGGGGGAATGTAAAAGGATTGATAACAAGTAAAGATATCATAAACGCAGGTAACTATCCATCTGCTTCAAAGGACAAAAAAGGCAGGCCACTAGTTGGAGCAGCAGTGGGAGTAAAAGGTGACTTTATGGAAAGAACAGAGGCCCTACTTGATGCTGGTGCAGATGTAATTGTAGTTGATATAGCACACGGACACAGTGATAATGCGCTAAATACAGTCCGTCTTATCAAAAAGGCATTTCCAAACAGCGAGCTAATGGCAGGAAATGTTGCAACAGCAAATGGTGCAGAGGATCTAATCAAGGCTGGTGTAGATGCAGTCAAAGTTGGAGTGGGTTCTGGCTCCATATGTATAACTAGAGTAATTACTGGTTCTGGTGTGCCACAACTTACCGCAGTACTTGATTGTGCAGAAATCGGTAAAAAATATGATATCCCTATAATTTCTGACGGCGGAATAAGAACTTCTGGTGATGCAACAAAAGCACTTGCAGCAGGAGCCTCTACAGTTATGGTTGGTAGTATCCTTGGTGGAACAGATGAAAGTCCAGGTTCGCCTGTAATGAGAAACGGTAAGAGATTCAAAATTTACAGAGGCATGGCTTCGTTTTATGCCTCACTTGGAAGAAAGTCCAAGGAAACAGGTACTGTCTCTATTAGTGACGATCTTAATGATTATGTTGCAGAAGGTGTAGAAGCAATGGTTCCGTATAAGGGAAGTGTAACTGACATCATTAAACAACTAACTGGCGGAATACGTTCGGGATTAAGTTACTGCGGTGCTAATACCATTCAACAAATGCAGGAGAATGCAGAATTTATGAAAATGTCAAGAGCAGGATTTGTTGAAAGTCAACCACATGATGTAGATTTAATGTAATCTATTTTTAAATAAGGTAGAAGATTAATTCTGATAATGCTCACTAAAAAAACAGCTGCTGGAATAGGAATTGGTGGTTTTGTAGTAGCAATTGGCATGTATTTTCTACTAGCGGGAATTGTTTTTCATACTCATCAAGTTAATGAAACAGTCGGTATAGGTAAAAATGATGTTTTTCAATTCTATGCAGAAAAACACTTTCCTGAAACACTTGGTGTAACAGGAAGCTCATTTCATGTAAAACTAAAATCACCAGTTGACGGTCTTCAAGTAGATCATGATTTTACAAATCAAGTCAATTTTACATGGGTTAGTCTTGCGAATGGTCAACATACAATCAATATCACCAACACAGGTGATTCAATTCTAAAAGTAATTGGTAAATTAAATGCTACAACAGATTCATTTGAGTTAATGTCTCACTTGATTGTAGTTACCTCAGGAATTCTAATTATTGGAATTAGTGCAGCTTTTTCAATTAAAAAACCACGAGGTTTTTAGCTCAATTCTGCACGTGGATATGAACCAAGCACTTTGAGAAATAACGTATTTTGTTTTATATTTTCAAGCATGTCTTGAATATGGGGATCATCTTGGTTACCATCAAAATCAACATAGAAATTGTATTCCCAGGGCGTGGATTTTGTAGGACGAGATTCAATTTTCGTTAGATTTATTTTATTTGCATTAAATTTTTCAAGGATACTATAAAGTGCTCCTGGTACATGCTTTATAGAAAATATTATAGACGTTTTATCCCTTGTTGTCTTTTCCAGCTTTTTATTTGCAAGAACTAGAAACCGTGTATAGTTATTTGCATTATCTTCTATTCCTTCCTTTATCACAGGTACTTTGTAGATCTCAGCAGCATTTTTACTTGCAATACATGACAAATTATCTTTTTTTAATTCTAGCAAAATTTTGACACTTCCAGCAGTATCATAAGTGGGTATTGGTTTTAGTTTGTGTTCTTGGATGAATTTCCTACATTGTCCAAGAGCTTGGGGATGAGAATAAACAGTATCAATTTTTTCTAAACCATCAAACCCTATGAGACAATGTTTTACTCTGTAATAGATTTCACCTACCACATTTAGTTTAGTTGTTAAAAGAAGATCATAGCTTTCACCCACACTGCCCTCAAGTGAGTTTTCAATTGGAAGTATTGCATAATCAGATTTGCCTTGCTCCGTTGATTCTAAAACTTCGTAAAAGGTTGGGTATGGTATTGTCTGAACAACATCTTTGAAGAAATGAATCGCAGCTGCCTCACTATAGGCTCCTTTTTCTCCTTGAAATGCAGCTTGAGGCATTGTTTTTACTTGGATCCGAGTTTTATAAAATCGCTGTTTCCGAACTTTGTTGAAAGCTTTCTTTCTTCAATGTAACCACAATCGATACACTTTACATTTCCACCAATAGTTACTACCTTGCCTGCACACTTGTTACATTGTGTAAACAACACTCCAAGTTCTGGTTCACTGACTGTGGCATGGATTGCTCCATTTAGATGGCTTATGACCTTTACCATGACAATATCGCTGACTCTTGCAATGATTCTCTTTTTTGCAGCTTTTGCTTGGCATATGCATTCAAGGCCAGAGTGAGTTGGTTTTCCATTAATGTAAAGCATAGCTACTGCAAACATGTTATTCATAAGCGCAGACACATTTCCTATAACTAGATCGTTTACCTGCGGAACAGCTGGTGTCTTTAACCGATTAATTTTTGCAATTCGATTTGTTTTATCAAAATCGCTAGTACCAATTACCACAGATCTTATGGTGTGGCCATCATCAAATGTGTTAATACCAGTTTCAAACTCTTCAATAATTGCAATCTTATCACCTGGCAAACTTGGCTTTTGAGACAATGTATGAATTTTGAAATTCGATGATTATAATTGTTTATAGACTGACTAACTAGATTATAAGATTGAGTATAGTATTGCTCAATTCTTTCCTAATCTTATGACTCAGGATAGTCTGATTCACAAATAGGGCATCTGCTTCTAAGTCCGTGATATCTTAGCTCTTTATAGATAAGAGCATGTGGATATCCACAGCTTAAGCATAGTACCTCTCGGGTTTTTAGGCTCATGTAATAATATAACACAAACTCGCATATTACCTAGATTCAACATACAAGCTGAAAAATCATAATCTTAGCTGACGAGATACTATCAATATAGCCATAAAGTAAAAACAAGTGAAAAGAATACAACCATCAGAAGATATAGCTAGTATCTCAGAAGAAGATTCCAAAGATGAGGAGATAAAATCATGTCCTATATGTAATGGCATTATTGAAATTTATTGGGAGCCACGGTATAACGGAACAAGGGGAAGATGTAAGAGATGCGGAATAAACTGGGCAGAATCTTGAAAAATTAAACCAAATAATAAAACAAATTAGGTGTTAAACTAATTCACAAGATCTCAGTTGGGTTACGTGAATAATAATGGTCTGAACCTAAAAATCTAACAGATTACCAAATCCCGTTACTTTATTTAGTAGAAAATATTTGAAGAACAGAGGTTAAACGCTTGGGGATATTCAGTAAAAAAGGACTAGGTTTTGAAAAAATAAAGTTATCTAAATCAAAAATAACCTCGGATAAAACTACAACAATTAAAGTTAATGTTAAAAACTTTAAGGAAAAATTTGGCAATATTGTATTAAAAACAAAGACTGATGATACGAATAATCAATATCTGACAATTAGTGCGACTTCGCTTCAACTTCCTTCCTTGGATTTTCCCAATAGGAATACAGGAGATCATGAAATTATAATTAGCCCACACAATATTCCAGTCAATAAAATGTCTTTTAAGATAACAGTTGAAGTGTATGCCAATAATGTCGAAAAACCAATGATAAAAAAAGAATTTGATTTAACTGTAAACAAAAAACAAAGTTAGTATACCCATTTCACTCATTAATTTTTCAATAAATCCACAATTCAGTAAGGGAATTATGCCCCCAAATCAGAGGTACTTTTTAACGCACTTACTCCTCTGACAAGAAAAATCAAACCAAAAATGAAAGTTCCAAAGGTGACAACAATATCTGAAATCAAGACTAGTGCTGCTTCACTAAGAAATGTTTCAATAAAATCAAAAAAGAAAATCATAAGAGTACAAACTATGAGAATATAGAATGCATTGATAAAATCACGCTTGGCACTTATCAAGTGTTTTTGTATATCTGGTGCATCAATAATTTTTCTTCCCAAAAATGTTGCTGCAGCAATAGTCATCCCGGCAAGTGGAACTGTAATATTAACCTGTAACAGGTTATCGGCTTTATTTAATTTCTCTAATAACGAAGAACTAATATTGATTTTTTCTGTTCCTATGTTATAGATTAGGTAAACAGTAACAATGATTAGAACTGCGATTATTGTGAAGATTACTTTTCTATTTTTATGTAACATGTTCATTGTGTTGTTGTTTTTGAGATAGATTTATTATTATTTATAGCCAATGTGGGATTTGCAAAAACCCCTCCATACTCTCATTTTTTGAGTTTTAAAAGGGCATTTGAAAAGGCGTATGTAAAGTGATTGACACACTCCTTCTAATTAGACCTGTTAACTTTCGCTAGTTATATGGTAGCTCTAAAGGGGATACACTGAATGCTTGATCCGCCTGACACCATGAAAGCATTAACTGCACTGGCCATTGAAAAAACACTTCTTGACATAGGAAAACCTGTATATGAAAAAGTAGCTAATAGCATACACAAAAAATACCAATCTTACATACCTGATTGTTATGAACACCCAGAATATCTAAAAGAGGTGTTAAAGGATCTGTATGGAAATTCATACAATGTAATTGTCAGTTCCATAGAAGAACAACTATCCGAGTTTGCTTACAAGAAAAAAATGGAGACATTCTTGACGGTTTTGTTAAAATAATACCTTGAGAATATCACATAGAGTGAGTAATTAGAAAATACACACCCGTCCTATAATTTCTGATTATTGTAATCTATACGTTTGGCATCAATTGAACCATTAGATAAATTTTTGAATAAATATAGAGATATGGTATTTTTTAACAAGAACCTTCTCATATCTGGTGCTGCTGGTTTTTTTTCAGGTGCTCTTGGTGCTCAAATTTATTCTTTGTATAGCAACGATAAGATTGTAAATGCGATAGTTGCCTTGCTATCAGAATATGGTGTCGACGTTCCGTTCTTTGCAATTGCGTTTTATGTTGATAACATGCATAGGTATCATGATCCCATAACAGGCAAAAAAAACACTGCCCTCATCAAGCAGGACATCAAAAAACTTGTAATTGCAATTTCTGCCTCAGAAGCATTCTATGCTGTGACAAAGATCTTTACACACTACCAACTTCTCCAGTATGCCGTGGCACCATATCAAGCAGCTATGGCAAGTTCTCTGATGGCATGGACAGTTTTCCTTGTTTTAGTAAATGTATTAGGTAAGAGGATAAAGTTATTTCACAAGCTAAATTGAGCTAGAAGATCCTAGTCTTGTTTTGGATCCAGTAGCTAAGTCACATTGGACTCGAACATATCATTCAGAAATTATAACTAAATTTTATCTGGATTGTAATTGTTTATAGCCAATGTGGGATCTGCAAAAATCCCTCAATACTTTCATTTTTTAAGAGTTTTAAAAGGGCATTTGCTTGTGGCGTTGAAAGTACAGGTTTGTGGAAATGGTTATCTATTGATATTCTAGGGCATGCGACCTGAATGAAAGCATCAATTCCATTCAGATTGCCTAGCTTGTCATCAGTGATATCAGTAAGAGCAAAGAGTTGGACTTTCTTTCCAGCTTTTTCAAGCTCCTTTTTGAATTTCAAGGCAGTTACCTTGGAAAACTGACCTTCCTTGAGACCAATTATAATGCCAAAGGTTTCTGCCTCCATGGCTTTGTATATGGAAAGAATTGCTTTTTTTTGCAATTTTTGAGAAAATTCTGTCACCTCTCTTATCTCTTCAAAATAAGGATCAAGAATGAAAGTTGGTTTACCAGTAGAAAGGGCTATCCCAGCAGCATGAAAAGAGCTTT
>JBGPWD010000179.1:0-2143 GCA_041492015.1 Nitrosopumilaceae archaeon | reverse complement strand
CCTGTAATAATTTCACAACATATGCAGAATAAGCTGGTGCCCCAGTTGCCCCAGGAGAATTGTAGTTCAAAATATGATACGAGTTTGGACCTTCAATCTCCATAACATCTGGCAAAAATTTTCCTTCTGGTGTTATGATAGGGGTACGAATTCCAGCTGTTCCACGTTCTAAGAAATATTCAGGTTTTACTTTGGGGATGAATTTTTGTATTCTCTCAATCATGACTACCTTTGAGATAGAACTTAGCCATTCTTTTGTAACTAGATTCATAAAATCAGCATTTAGGAGCAGGTTTCTTGCATTTCCAGTGACCACATCAATTAATTTTGAGATAAATGTCTCCACGTTTCCTACATATCCAGAATAGGTTTCAGGGCTTGGTACAGGTACTGCATTTGGTCCCACCTCGCTTCTTCCATCAGCTCGTAAAATCCAGTGCGGATCTAAAAACGGAAAGTCAGGATAGTTTGGAACAGAATAGATATTTGTTTTCACAAGATCAGTGTATTCTTTTTGTGCAATCCAGTATTCTCCTCTAAAATGTAAACTGGAATATTGCATAGCTACGCCAAACTTTTTTGCAATATCAAGTGAGTATCCTCCTGCACAGTTTATCACAAAATCACATAATAGTTGTGTTTTATTTTCAAAATTTATTAGTGGTTCTTTTTTATTTTCAATTAATTCAACTTTGTGATTTAGCAAAAATTTTGTTCCATTTTTTTGTGATTCATTTTTTAGCTCTTGTGTTAATTTGCCATAATCAACAGCAACATCGGTTTTGCAAAATACTGCAGAGTGACAAGATATGTTTGGTTCTTTTTTTGCAACCTCGTTTCTGTCAAGCAGCTCTAGGTCTTTTTCTGAAATTCCATTTTGTATACCCCATTTTAGATATTTTTCTAGTATCTTGTGTTGTGTGTCATCCAATGCAATCTCTAGTGTTCCAACAGTCTTCCATGCAAGGTTTTTCTTTTCTGCAAATCTTTTCCACAGATCATGTGATACAAAGGCGGCCTTGGCAAGCTTGCCCTTTTTTTCGGGATTCAGATAGAATGGAGAATGCACAACGCCAGTATTACGGCTGCTAGTATGCATTGCAACATGTGACTCTTTTTCAATTACTACAACTTCGATATCATAAAGGTTGGAAAGCCAGTATGAGATGCAGGTTCCAAGCAACCCGCCTCCAATGATAGCCACGTCACATTTTGCCATTGACATCAAAACAGAGGCGTTTCTTTTAATTGATTGTGTGAAAGGTGTCTAGTTAGATGAGGCTAGTTTGAATATGATATTGCCGTGGTCCATCCTCTTGCCACAAGTTTTAGTATAGATGAAGATTTTACACATGCAGGAGAGTTATCTTCTGATTTTATCACCACTGTAAGACCTTGCAGACAGCTAAATTGCCCTGGAGAAATTCCAGACTTGAGTTGCTTTAATGGTGGCAATAAGGATAATTTCAAAGTGACGTCATAATCAGAAAGATCTATCTTCTTAGTACTGATTGGATATGGATCAACTTTGATTAGTTGGATAGAATAATGATCAAAAGATCTGGCTGCCAGGTTTTTATCATTTAGACCTAAGCTGAAATTCCCAAGATTTTGGCCGCTTTTATTGATATCAATTAGTATCTTTGCTTGGCCTTGCCACACACATGTAACATCAGAAGGACATCTGGAATCTGCCAGATTTGCAATTTTTATTTGGAGTTCTTGCATTGTTGCTGTCTGATTAAATCCTAGCTGAAATGGAACGCCCAATTGTATGGCATTATCAGCAAACGCATAACTTGTGATTCCTATCAGAACTAAAACAAGAACAGATGATGTTATGTAGAACAAATGTTTCAATTCTAATCTTCGGTGTTATGTGTAACAGATAAACTCTTTTGCCTTTGCCTAAATTAAATAAAACTTACTATAATATTACAATTGAATTAAAAATAAAAAAGAGGAATAACTATGGTTTACTTTAGGTAGTAGTACCATTTGCTTTTAAGAAATCAAGGCGCCGGGAGAGAGATTTGAACTCTCGGACCCTTGCGAGTACGCGCTTTATGGTAAATTATTTCCAGGCGCGCGCCCTACCAGGCTAGGCGACCCCGGCATTTTCGCCAATTTTACTCGTAATTTT
>JBGPWD010000157.1:0-2406 GCA_041492015.1 Nitrosopumilaceae archaeon | reverse complement strand
GGCAGAAGTTCAAAATTTCATGAAAAAAGTAGCAGAAGATATCAAATCTTTTCAAATTGATGCTGACAAGGCAATTGAGGCAGCAAAAATACAAGGAGAAAAATTAGTTGAAACAAATATTGATCAAGCAAGAAAAAATCCCGAAATTGAAGTAAAAAAAATCATTGAAGAAGCAAAAACAAAATCAAAAACCATATCATCACAAATGGATGAAAAAACGGTTCGTGGAATTCTAAATATTTTATTAAAAGGTGTAGAATAATGGTACTCAAGCCTGTCCCAATGATTATGATGGCAGTACTTGGTTTAAGAAAAGAAAGGCAAGTTGTAATTTCTGTTTTACATGATATGGGCATAGTACAATTGGAACCATTATCTAAAGACGTGGCTCTTATGCTTAAAAATGAACGTGATAATGATCTTTACAGACAAGTTTCAGATCAACTTCTTAGAATTAAAGCATTCAAAACTGTTCTACCTCCCAACCCAGTTTCAAGTTGTCAACGTTTTCCAACAATTGACAACTTGATGCAAGCAGCAAAATCAATCGATATAGATTCCAAAATAGCTTCTCTAGAAAGAGAAAAAGAAAATCTCCTAACTAAAATAAATGAAACTGAAAATAATATCAAACTTGTTGAAGAATTTTCATTTTTTCCAGAAGACTTCAATGTACTCCAGTTAGTATTAGGACATTCTTACTTTGGCCGTTTAGATCCAAAACAATTCCCATCTTTTAAGAAAGCATTAGAAGCAAACAACCTAGACGTTTTCCTTTATTCTAAAGAAGAAAAAGAAATTACACGCATTGTTCTTATTACATTTCCTAACTTTCCTCCTCACGCCCTTGCTACTGCTGTTCAAGAGTATGATGTTAAACTTGAAGCGGTACCAAAACTCGATGGAACACCGGTTCAATTAAAACAATCGCTAGGGGCTGTTCTCAATGAACTAACTCAAAAATTAAAAGAGATTGATAGACAACTAGGCGAGATTTCAAAAGAACACTATGCAAATATTGTCTGCATTGAGGAACAGCTTGAAATAGAAAACAGAAAACTCGAGGTCATTGATAATCTTGGAGTCACATCTGATTCTTTTGCTCTAGAAGGTTGGGTTCCAAAATCAAAACTAGAACCAGTCAAGGCTAATCTAGGCAAGCATGCCAAAGGAACAATTGTTTACGAACTAGAAACTGAAGAAAATCCACCAACACTATTTGCAAATCCGAAAAGGTTCAAGTTGTTTGAGGCTTTCATTAGATTCTATTCTTTACCACAAGGCAAAGAATTTGATCCTACGTTAATTTTTGGTCTCCTCTTTCCAGTCTTTTATGGTATAATGGTAGGAGATGCAGGCTATGGTCTTGTGATACTTCTTGTTTGCAGATGGGTAATTAGGAGAGTAGAGGGCGGAAAGCGGAATCTCAACATCATGCCAAAACCTTTGAGAAAGTTTGCACTGACAATATTGAAACCTCGACAGATGGTCAAATTAGCAAAGGCAATGACTCCAGGTGCTATTATTGCAATAATTTTGGGAATTTTGTTCAATCTGTACTTTGGATTTCATCTTAATGGCTATCTGTTTAATTATCTAAACACAGCATTTGGTATGCATCTTCCTGAGAGTGGCGCAATCTTTAGTCCTATTGTAGGATTGCGCAAACTATTGCTAATTAGTGGATATATTGGCCTAGGTATGGTGACATTTGGCTTAATTCTTGGCATTCTCAATAGCTTAAGAGAGGGAGAAAAGAAACACGCAATTGGAAAAGTAGGCTGGATACTGTTTGGTTGGGGTGTTGTGATGACAGGATTGGCATTAATGCACCATGGACACATCAATCCAATTCACCATGTAGAGGGAATTGGTTACTTTGGATTGCTTTTAGGAGGAATTGGTTTAATGTTCGTTGGAGAAGGCCCAAGAGCTATTATGGAATTACCATCAATAGTTAGTCACATACTTTCTTACACAAGAATTATTGGAATTCTTTTGGCTTCAGTAATACTAGCTGATGTAATAGATTTCATTTTCATAAAGACCCTACACCATTCAATTCCATTTATTGTTCTTGGAACTATGATTCTCTTCATTGGTCACATATTCAATATTATCATTGCAGTTTTTGAGCCTGGTATTCAAGGAGCAAGATTGATTTACGTAGAATTTTTTTCCAAATTTTATCATGGAAATGGCAGAGCATTCAAACCATTCGGAAGTACGCGCAAGTTTACTTATGACCAATACGAATTGGAAATAAAAGAAAAAACAAAATAAGTCATAAAATAGCTCGTATCTAGTTTGAATTAACTAATAATACTTTAACTCATTTACATCCAGAATTCTTGTACAATATCTGCATCTAAGAACAAGACCTGTCTTGTCCACTACATCCATTAT
>JBGPWD010000170.1:0-2257 GCA_041492015.1 Nitrosopumilaceae archaeon | reverse complement strand
CTACATGTGCCTTTGTAACAGGATTCAAATGAGCAAGGTAAATTGCAACAGTCAATTGTACCTCCTACAAATAATGTCATATTTCAATGCTTAATGCACTTTTACAAAATGACAAACATCTTATGAAATTATGTTTGGAATTTGACTAGCAAAATAACTTAATAAAATGGGGGCGATGGGACTTGAACCCACGACATCCAGCGCCCGAGGCTGGCAGTCTAAACCAAGCTGACCTACGTCCCCGTAGATCAGCCTCTGATTATTCAATATTATCTTTTCAATAGAAAATTTTTGATTTAACCGTACGACTCGAACTTTATCTCAAAACTTTTGTCTGGTCTCTTATTTCTTTCAGTTACAAAACCCTTTGGTGAAAGAACATCCAAGCAACCATCTATAGTTCCTTGCCATCCACAAATGAAAAAGACTGCATTATCTTTGGTGATTTTTTCACCTACAAGTTTCTCAAGAGGAGACTCCTCTCCATCTTTTGATTGTAAGAAAGATTCTACTCTCCCTTTTTGTCCATTCCACGTCCTGTTAAACCATTCTTGAGGTCTGCTTATTGAAGCTCTGTATCTGAAATTCCACTTGTCTTTTCCTCTATCCAAACTTTCAAATTCCATCTTTGTCAAAAGGTCTCTATAACCAAGTTCATCAACGTAACTTGCTCCGTGAAGAACTATGATCTCTCTTTTACTTCCAGTATCGTGGAGATGTTGAGCATAACTGACAAAAGGTGCAAGTCCAGTTCCTCCGCCCACACAAACTATTCTTCTTTCGTCAGGTTCGCCATTTGGTTTCTTATCATCAACTATAAAAGCACCAGTTGGTTTTACCCAAATTATTTCATCTCCCTCCTTTGCACTAAATAGTTGTGTAGTAAGACGACCTGGGAGTGGCTTTCTTACCCATCTGATGTATAACTCAACGTATTTTCTATTTTCAGGATGGGATGCAATTGAATATGCTCTTCTTATAATTTTATTTTCACTTGGAACATTTGTCCCTAAAGTTATGAACTGACCAGATTTGTATTCTGGTACTGGCACATCTTTTGGCACTAATCTAAAAACTCCCAGATCTTCTTTTTGAATTTGAATATAAGTAAGAACTGCTTTGTTGTCTACAACCACGCGAAAAGTTCTGTTTTTGATAGTTAAATATCTTATGTTGTTTTGTTGGGCGAATTTTTTGAATCAGCTAAACGTTAATAACCTCTCAAAAAAAGCTAATGCAAATCAGAATGCCACTCTGATTATAAAAGTTGGGCCGGTAGTCTAGCCTAGTAGGATACGCCCTTGGCATGGGTGAGATCGTGGGTTCAAATCCCACCCGGTCCACTTTTTTAATAATTTAGTATGTCAACCAATTCATCTGCTATCTATGTTACAGTTATTGAAAACGAAGATTTTGGCGCAAGTGCATCAATATCTCGCAGATTATCCCACACAAAGGTTTCAATTTTATAATTTCCTGCTGAATGAGGTGTCCAAGAAAGTGCCGCTGTTAATGTTTGATTTTTTACAAGAGAACCTGTTGCAAAATTAAGATCTATTATAGCTCCGTTGGAATCAATTATTTGTACGATATATGCCCAGTTGATGTTTTTATCACTGACGTTTTTCAGTGAATTTTGCAAATTAAGCTGTTGATCCACTACGGGTGACTTAATATCCTCTCCTAGAGAATTTACTATCTTAAAATCCGATGTAGAAACTTCGCCATACCCATAAGCAAAACCAAATCCAATCATAAAAAAAACCAGAAAAAAAGGAATGACAAAATTCATCGAATCACGTGTCTCATTCTTAGATTTAAATTATCCTAAGACGTAGAAGTTGCATGTCCGAGTCTAGAGAGACAATTTACATAGGAAAAAAACCACTGATGGCGTATGTAACTTCTTCGCTGATTCAGTTGGCAAACCAACCGAAAATATTTATCAAGGCAAGAGGGCTCACCATTGGACGCGCTGTAGACGTGGCACAGATAATTGCACGTAAAACAGAAAATGCTGGGTACACTATTGGAAACATAAAAATCGGCTCAGAACTGCTAAAATCAGAGGACGGGCGCGACAGGAATGTTTCTACTATAGAAATCGAAGTAAAAAGAAACAATACTTAGACAACTTGACTTGGAGAATTTTTTCTCTTTTTTGTTATTTTATATTTTTGAAACATAATTCTTCTCCATCCTCTTGAATTTTGCAAGATCTACGATCTCATTAAACTGATCAAAATTGACAAGATTT
>JBGPWD010000052.1:0-5538 GCA_041492015.1 Nitrosopumilaceae archaeon | reverse complement strand
CTGTCACAACCATTTTAGAAGCTCTTAGCGCTTTGACCGCATTTAGTAAAGAAAGACCAGTTGTCCCAACATCATCGACAAGTAAGACTCTAGATCCATCTGCTATTTTTCCTTCTATTACATTCTCAGTCCCATAATCTTTCGGCTTTTGTCTTATGTAGATAAGTGGCTTTACAGTCTCAATAGCAAGCGCAGACGCGATAACAAGTCCAGAGGTGGGAACAGAGGCAATAGAATCAAAATTATCCAATCCAATCTTTTCAGATATCAAACTTTGAAGCGTTTTTACCATTTTACGAAATTGATGTGGAAAACTTGGCACAATCCTTAGATCTATATAATAAGGACTATCCTTCCCACTTGAAAGTTTAAAATTTCCAAATTTGATTGCATCATTCTGATACAAAAAAGTTGCAAATTCTTTGACAAACTCCACAGCAAAATTAACTAAACTAGATTTATTTTAATTGTCCTATTGATAGGTCTTATGCCAGAAATTTGGCTTAGTTACGGGCCCACAGATGTAGTATTGGACATTAGAGCAGAAAATCTTGACAAAAAAATAGAGCCAGAAGGAACAAACTTAACAGATCTTGAAATTTCTTCCAAACTTGAACAAATTGATCTCACAAAACCAACCGAACTTGTAATCCTTGAATACTCAAAAGCTGTGCAAAAAGTAATTTCTATATTACTAGAAAAATGTAATCAGAAGTTAATCCCTAAACCGAAAATTCTAGTGGATAAGTCTAATTTTCATATCATGAAGAATATTTTTTCAGATCCAACTTTGACAATTTCAGAATTTAATACATCACAACTTTCAAACTCTAATTTAGTTTTTATCGGTGAAATGGAGTTTGATAGCCTCTTTGGTTTTAACACTATCTCAACAAAGTTAGTAAGAAGATTTGGAAAAGATCACATGCTTGCAGCATATGAGAAAAGAAAAGGAAATCTGCCAGCACCAGGAGAAGATCTTCCAACACTTACAGTAGCTCAGAAATTTACTGATGCTTTTGATGTATCTGCAATAGAGATTGTTGCAAATTCGTTAGGCGTAGTGGATCTATCTATAGGCCATCCATCGACGACTTCTTCAATATCTAAATCTCTGTCTTCCATAGCAACAAATGAAGTTGGAAAACATCGTGCCATCATTATTAGTACTGGGAAAGAAAGTAGTGACCAGACATTTGGAAGATCTCTTTCTTCATTATGGAATTGCTCTGAAGCAATCAAGGAAGAAGGTTTAGCAATTATCCTTGCGGAATGTCGAAATGGTATAGGTTCTGAAGCTATGCAACAATACATAGAAGGAAGAATTAGTTTGGACAGGCTAAAAAACCCTGCAAAATATGTGGATGGGATGGAGGATATCTTGTTTTTAACTGAAACTGGAAAAAAATTTCAGATAGGAATTGTGTCTATTTTGCCAGAATTCTATACTAAAAAACTTGGAATGTTATCATTTGGTGGAATCAAACATGCAATGGACTATATTTTAAAAACGCAAGGTGCTAGGCAAAAGGTATCTATTGTGTCTGATGGTTCCCATATATTGTTAAGATAGTATCGAAAATGGGAGTGGTGCACATAGAAATGCAAGAATCATTACAAGAACAAACATTTTTTTTCGTTTATTTGAAAGCGGAGAAATATCATCAAGTGGTTTTACATCTGGGCTTCTCATGCTGAACATTAAGACAAATAGTGCCATGATATAGTATCCAATAGCTGCAAGAATTCCTATACTTGCATACGTACTAATTTGATGCAATTTTCTACCAAAAGTTGCACGAGCAATATGACCGCCATCGAGTTGCCATGCTGGAAGAAGATTGAGAAATGTTATGAGAAATCCAAACCATGCTGCATACAATATCGGTGACATTATCAATTCTTTTCCAACAATATGTTTGCCTACTAAGAGAACTGTTGCATCCATGAGTATACTAGAATGTACTTCTACAAGCCCAGAGTGAAAAAGGGCCTGTGCTTCGGCACTTGGGATTAATGGAGAAAGATAGGCTCCATATATTGACACAATCACTGCAATAATTAGTCCAGCAATAGGCCCAGAAATTCCGATATCAAATAAAATATCTCTATTTATCATAAAACTTCGTGACATGATAAGAGCTCCAAATGTAGGAAATCCAAAGACTGGAATCCCTGGGATAAAATATGGCCAACTTATTTTGATCCGATGCAACTTTGAAGCAATCATGTGACCAAGTTCATGAATTCCGAGTATTCCCATTAAAGAAATTGTAAAAAGTGCTGCTATCTGGAAAGGTTCGCCAATGTATGTTATTGAGTTTGCAGCAATTGTATGGTAATAACCATCAATCATTACCATTAGTATTGTGGCTGCAAATAATGCTCTTGGAATCCAGACTCGTCGTGACTTTGGTGATTGAAATCTTGATATGATAACAAATGTTCTGTCACCATTCTTCTCAAGCCTGGCAACAAGATTTCTAGATTCTATTTGTTTTGCTAGTTGAGCAAATTTTTGTTTGAATTCTTCATTTTCTATCTCAATCTGAAGTACACCAAGATTTTGGTTTACTCCCTTTATCTGAAATACGGCAGAAACAATTGATATTACTTGTTCTACGGTTGGTTCACTCAAATTGAGGTTCTTATGATATATACACATTAATTCCTTTATTTGACTAAAGTTAAATAATTACGCCATTCCAGATATTTTTGGATTGCAAGTAGCATTAAGGGAAATTGGTAACTGTATTATTAGAAGATGTGACCCATCAGATATAATTCCGGTAATGGAAATAAATATGAAAACTCTTCCAGAGCACTATTCTGATTATTTCTACGAGAGCTTGCTTTCAGAACTACCCGAGTCATTTATTGTGGCTGAAATCGATAAAAAACTTGTTGGATATATTATGTGTAAAACCGAGTACGGGTTTTCAAATTTTAAAAAACTGGGATTTGTTAAAAAAGGACATGTTGTTTCAGTCGCAGTATTGGAAGAACATAGAAAAAAGGGGATCGGGCGAGTATTAGTTGAAGAAGCAATAACTGGAATTAAAACAAAAAAGGCAGATGAACTCTATCTGGAGGTTCGCTGTAGCAATAATGAAGCTGTAAGACTATATGAAAAAATTGGGTTTATTATAAAACAAAGGTTAAAGGCATATTACAGAGATGGTGAGGATGCCTACTTGATGGCAATTGAATTTATTTACTAGATTCAAATAAATATCTCGAGAAAAGATTTTAGCTTAATGAACAGACAGCGCAACGTGGGAATTATGATCTTCGTTTTATCTATAGGCGGGTTCTTCGTGTACGCATATCTTTTGATGCTTTCTGAATGGAGTCCAATTGTATTGCAACTTTCTGTGCTTATGGCAGTTGGGGGAATATTAGGTGTAATTTCTTGGATTGGCTATAACATGGCAACATCAAAACCGTCTCCATCATCTTTAGTTTCTGATGATAAAAAGTAACTAAAACAATTTAGCATCTACTACAGCTTGATAAAATCTTGGTCCGACAGGTCTTACTATTTTAGAGTCAAGAATTTCAGCTTTAATTTTCATTACCTCCAGAAAGTGTTCTTTTGCAAGTCTGCTTACCTCGTTTTTTTTATCACCATGTATGTGACAATAATAATGAATTATGCCATTTTTTTTCGCAGCCTTTATTGCAGAATCTAAAAACTCATCTGATCTTTCAGGTAAAAGCATGAGAATTCTATCACCAATTCCTGTCAATTTCTCTTCTATGATTTTTGTAGCATCACCTGTTATTGATTCCACTTTTCCTCTAAGCTTGTTTAGATTAATGTTTTGTTCACATAGTCTTGAGGCGTTTGGATTTATGTCAATGTTGTATACCGTGCATTTCTTTTTCTTTGCAGCAATAATGGAAAACATTCCCACTCCGCCAAACATGTTGATGACAGTTTCCCCGTCTTGTATTAAATTTGCAATCCTGTCTCGTTCTGTAGAAAGTCTAGGCGAAAAAAATGCTTTTTCAACATCTACTATGAATCTACAACCATGTTCTTTATACTCTGTTTCTGTTTTATCTTCTCCCGCAAGTAATTCTAATTTTCGTGTTCTAAAATCACCACTTACAGGAGAAGACTGGTAAAAAACTGATTTTGCAGTTTTTACCTTTTCTAAAAGAACCTTTCCAATTATTTCTTTTTTTGATACAAGCGAATCTGGTATTCTGAGTATTATGATATCTCCTATCTGATCAAAGGCTCCGTACAAATCTTCTATCTCTTTTTCAGATAGTATTCCTGTTACTGCTTCTTTTAACATTCGAGTCAATTTCTATAATAAAAATGACCAGACTGTTTTTGATCTCTATCAAGTCTACTGTCAGTTTTGTTTACCCGTGGTCGTAGACTCGTCTCATCTCGTCTATACGTGATATCAAGAGATTTTAGAAATCGATTCATCCCCTCTGCCTTTGATTTGGGTGACGTTGCATGTCCTTCTTTTCCAGGGATTCCCTCAAAAATTACTAACGAATCCGAAATTAAATCCATAAGCTGAATGTCATGGTCAATTATGATCGCAGATTTACCATAAGAACGGACAAATCGCTGAATCATCTTTGCAATAGCAATTCTGTCTTCTACATCTAAAAATGCAGAAGGTTCATCAAGTGCATAAAGATCAACCTTTTGTAAAAGACAAGCGGCAATAGCAATCTTCTGTAACTCTCCGCCTGACAAATTTTTTATTGATTTGTTGTATAACTTTTTTATCTTAATTGGATCAATAATCTGCTCTTCTTCAGTAGTACCTTCTAATCCACCATTATTGGCCTTCTCTAAAAGTGAAATCACTTCTACATCAAAATCATTTGTAAGATATTGTGGTTTGTATGCTATTTTGACCTTAGTTTCAAGATTACCAGAGTCAGGTTTTTCAACTCCTGCAACCATTTTCATCATAGTTGTTTTTCCTAAGGCATTTGCACCTACAATGCCCAAAACTTCATTTTTTCTTACTCTTCCAGCATCTATTGAAACTGAGAAAGAAGGATATTTTTTCTGTAATGTTGGATATTCGATAATAGTATCAGTCATAACAAATTCATCGGTAGAAGTTGAGGCATCGAATCTAAATGCAGTGTCACGAAATCTGACATTTTCATTTGGGAGGTAACCGTCTAAAAATACATTGATACCAACTTTGGTTGAGAGCACATTTGCTACAATACCATATGCGGCGGGCTCGCCATATAGTATTTCTATAAAATCACTAATGTAATCTAACACTGTAAGATCATGCTCTACAACCATGACACTTTTTTCAAGTTTGGCCAGACCATGAATTACTTTTGCTACTCCAATTCTTTGAAATACATCATTATATGAGGAGGGCTCATCGAAGAAATAAAAATCCGACTCTTTTGAAGCAGCTACCGCAATGGCAAGTCTCTGTAGCTCACCTCCACTAAGTTCATCAAGTTTGTTTTCCATAGAGTTTTCTAATCCCAAATCTCTTACTAATTCTGGTACCATATTGCGCTCATCAAATT
>JBGPWD010000136.1:0-2844 GCA_041492015.1 Nitrosopumilaceae archaeon | reverse complement strand
TAGGCGATAAGATAGTTGGTGTAACACACGAATGCAATTATCCCAAACAAGCAAAATCAAAACCACAAGTGATTCATTCTTCTTTTGATCATACTACTATGACAAGCCAAGAGATAGACGATAAAGTTGTAGATTTGATGCATTCAGGAAAAGACATTTACATCTTAGATGATGAAATACTAAAAAAAGCCAAACCTGATCTAATTGTAGCACAAGGGATTTGTGAAGTTTGTTCGCCTTATACAAAAGAAATCAACAGAGCTATTACTATTTTAGATAACAAACCCGAAGTCTTAATTTTAGAACCAAAAAACCTTGATGACATTTTACAAAACATATTAGATGTTGCAAATAAAGTCGCTAAACTAAAAGAAGGTCAAAACTTGGTTAGTATATTAAAAAACCGCATAACAAATGTACAAACCAAACCCAAAAAATCAAAACCAAAGGTACTTTGTGTAGAATGGCTAGATCCATTATTTACTGCAGGCCACTGGGTGCCACAAATGGTAGAGATGGCAGGAGGAATAAACGGTATTAGTATAACAGGCGAACAATCACGTAGAATGGAAATTGATGAGGCACTCAAATTTGATCCTGATGTTATAGTATTGATGCCATGTGGCTTTGATGTAAAAAGGACGTTTACCGAATACGAAAAGCTTGCCACTAGCTCAAAGTGGAAAATGCTGAAAGCAGTACAAAACAAAGCAGTTTATGCAGTAAATGCAAATGAGTATTTTTCCAAGCCTGGGCCAAGAACAGTCACGGGCCTTGAGATTCTAGCAAAAATAATACATCCAGAAATATATGCAGATTTAAAAACACCAAATGATGCCTTTCAAAAAATTAGATATTAGGTTACAAAGATGATTATTTCATGGATCTAGTCTTTTCAGACATTCATGCAGATATTGATGCACTAGAATCGATTATAGATATAGCATCAAGTGGTGACTTTATAAAAAAATATGGCAACTTTTCTCGAATAATCAATTTAGGTGATGTACTTGAAAGAGGAACACACCCAAAACAAGTGCTTGATAAGATACAATATCTAGAAAAGAATTACCCAGTTCATTCCGTGATGGGAAATCATGATGAAGCATTCTTGTACAAGAGACAAGTAAGTAGAAGTTCGACTGAAAGTATGAATGCACATGCCAAATTAAACAAAGAAGATATTGCATTTTTCAAACAAAACAATGATGAAACATTTGGACAGCAGCTATTTGTAGACAAAAAAAATGGACTGTTTTGTGTTCATGGAGGTCCTTTAGATCCCAAAAAAATTACTCCAAAAAACGCATATGATGAATCTTGGCTTTATCAAAGATCATGGCAAAGGCTTTCACCTGAGGATTTTGAGTATTTTAGCTATTATGGGTATCATTACAAAGCTTCTTCAGCTTTTATTGAAACAAAAAACCATTTCTCAAGTTGTGTGATTTTGTGTGGCCACCAACACACTGAGACAGCCATAATGCAAGATACAAACATTAAAAAAATTTTTCCCTCACTTGAACCTACACGTGAGAGGGTCTCTAATTTTGTACTGGAAAAAAGGGAAATTGAGATTGAAAAATCAAACAATTACTTGATCAGATTGGGCTTGGGGGGACCAGAAGGCTATTACGGTGTAGGTTCTACAATACCACACTTTGGAATAGTACAGTATAATCCAAAAAAAGTAATTCTATTTACAGTAAACCCATAAGGAACTTTAAATCCAGAAAAAATCATGAATGGCACAGAAACACTACGCAATGACCACAAGCAAATTAGACGACTAGAAAAAATTATTGTAAAATGTTACACTAGACTATACGAAGGAGATGAGATTCCGTTTTCTGACATGGAACAAATGACAACAATCATGTCCGAATTTTTAGATGCAATACACTATTCCAGAGAGGAAGATGCCTACTTTCCATGTGTAGCAAGCTATGATTCACTAAAAGAAGAGATTAGAGGATTTCTAATCGAGCACGAGTTTGCGCGAAGAATAGCGCATAGTGTTTCTGTACATTTGCAAAGCTGGAAGAAAGGAAATGACGAAAGAGAAGCAGTTGCAAGATTTCTCAAGACCTATGCTGTCTATCTTGATGATCATATGACAAAAGAAGATAATTTCTTTGATATAGCTGAAAGAGAAATCCTATCACAGGAAGAAGAAAAAATGATGTATGAGGAATTTCGTGCTGTTACCGCTGTCATTACAAAGCTAGATGAAATGTTAAAACTGATCTCAATATTAGAACAAAAACCCTGGATGAAAGATTAATCACATAAAGGCTTGAACAAAGAAGAATTTCTTACGTAGCAAGCTCAGGTTTTACGGTCCATGCTATTGCCATTCCAATAAATGGAATGGAAACTATAATAGCAATTTCTACATAGGCTCGATATTGCTCGCTGTGTGCGGGATCAGGATGTGTTATGAGAATGGGTACTGGAAGCGCACATGCAAACCAAACAACAGAAAGCATAATTATTATTTTCAATGATCTCTTTTTTCTTGGTGTCACAAACTCATTTTGTCGTAGTTCTATTAATTTGATTAGGTTCTAATTTTAGAGTTTTATTCCAAAAGTTATGTGTCGGTTTAAGACAAAGTTCACACCAGACGCAATAACTATTGAAATCAATGCAGCCAAAAGATAGTACATGGAAAACTTGTCCACAAATGTGAAAGTGAAGCCAAGCTGAATTATCATACCGACAAAGCTTATGCCAATAAACTTACCATACATGAAAAGTGTCCTTTGTATGGCCATTGAGTCTTTGAAGGTCCAAGTTTTATTTAGTATGAAATTTGTTGTCATGGAGACATAGATTGCAATT
>JBGPWD010000161.1:0-2327 GCA_041492015.1 Nitrosopumilaceae archaeon | reverse complement strand
TCAAAAAGGGATCAAGGCAGATATGCCTGAAGATCTTAACAATATTGTGAATAAGGCATTAGGGTTACAAAAACATCTCAAAACTCACACATCAGACAGACGAAATGTAAGATCCCTTGAACTATTGGAAGCTAAAGTTCACAGACTTTCTTCCTACTATAAAAAAATAGGCCGTATTCCTAAAACTTGGAAATATAAGTCAGTCATAGCTCAACTTGAGTAATGACAAACAATCTTGATGCAGCGCTGTCTTACTTTCATGATAAGGTTTCAGATTGTATAAAGTCTGGCAAGAACATTTCTGTTATAACTCATCTTGATTGTGATGGGATTACATCTGGGAGTATTGTAACAAAATCTCTCATAAGATCAGGTGCTAAGTGCTCAGTCCGTACAGTAACTGAATTCAACAAGAATTTAGTCGATAGAATGAAAAATGATTCTAGGGAATTTCACATAATTACTGACCTTGGTGGCGGGTTTGCAAAGGAGCTTGATGTAGGACTAGATGATAATTGGTTAGTTGTTGATCATCATCAAATCCCAGATGAAGAATTTGACAATCAGCGAGTGATTAACGCGTGGAAATATGGTATCAATGGAGGTTTAGAAGTTTCGGCCGGTGGTATGGCATATTTAGTTTCAAAGGCATTACATAAAGAAAATACCGATCTTGCATGGATTGCTGTTGTAGCTGCTCTTGGCGACAGACAAGACCAAGGTGAAAAAAAATCTTTTTCTGGAATTAATTTAGATATTGCGTCTACTGCTAAAAAAAATGGCCAAGTTGAAATTGATCGTGATATATTGCTGGTAGGAAGAGAAACAAGACCACTTCCAGACGCTCTTGCTTTTACATCTCATCCCTTTATAGAAGGTCTTACGTGGAATCGAGATGCATGCTTATCATTACTGAATTCATCAGGAATTAAATTAAAAGATGGGAGTAGATGGCGTGTTCCAGCAGAGCTTACCGAGGATGAAAAAAGAATTCTTCTTCAAACAATTTCTAAATTTACAACCAGCAAAAACGCAACAGAGATAATGGATGAGCTTGTCGGATACACATATACCCTTTCGGGTGAAGACAAACGTAGCTTTTTGCGTGATGCTAGAGAATTTTCTACGATGTTAAACTCTTGTGGGAGAATTCGTAAGGCAGGAGTTGGGATTGCAATTTGTATGGGTGATAGAACTAAAATGTTAGAAGAAGGCGAAAATATCCTTGTAGAATATCGCACATTATTACGATCCTATATGAATGCACTTTCAAGTGAACGCTGGAGAGTAGTTGATAATGGCAAATATGTGATGGTAGATGGCGAAGGATTAGTATCAGAAAACATGACAGGGGCAGTCTCTTCACTTCTAGGTGGTTCTCAAAAGAATACAGGTAAGATTATCATATTGAGGACAAATGGCGGGGATGGAACGATCAAATTTTCCTCACGAAAATCTACAGGATGTAAATCTGAAGTTAACTTGGGATTACTTATGAGATCATGTGCAACCAAAGTTTCTGGAGTTGGTGGTGGTCATGATGCAGCAGCTGGAGCTAGAATAACTAAAGACAAATTAGACGAGTTTTTAGACTGTTTGGAAGAAAATGTCACTAGAGTGTAAGGTTCAAGTCTTTCTAAATAACCTCACACACCAAAAATCTGATGCTATACGAAACGCCTTAACACCAGACAACTTAAACTTTCCAGAAAATCTTTCCCTGGATATTGAAAGTATCAACAATTCACTTGTATTTACATTTCAAAGTAAAGGAAATATACGAACATTAATTTCTACTATTGATGAAGTCCTTGAACATGCCCAAATGGTACTCAGAGTGACTGGCTAATGCTTGATCCTAAAATTTTACGAGAAAATCCGGATAAAATCAGAAAGATGCTCAACGATAGAAACGTTGATTTTCCATTAGATGAATTGATAAAACTAGACAAGAGTAAGAGAGATCTTATTATTAAAACTGATGAACTACGCAAAAAAAGAAATGAAATTTCAATAGAAATTGCTAAGAAAAAAAAAGCCAACCAAGATACAACATCCTTAATTGAACAAATGCAAGAAACATCTCAAATATTAACAGACCTTGAAACAGAACAGACCCATACAGAATCAAATTATACAAAACTAGCATTAACCATTCCCAATTTAGTTGATGAATCTGTTCCAATAGGAAAGGACGATACAGTAAACAGAGAGATAAAAAAATGGGGCAAAATTCCGCAATTTGATTTTAAAGTAAAAGATCATATCGACATATCACAAAGTCTTGATCTTGTAGATTTGGAAAGAGCCGCAAAAGTAGCAGGGGC
>JBGPWD010000189.1:0-2031 GCA_041492015.1 Nitrosopumilaceae archaeon | reverse complement strand
TGGTATTTCTTGAATGTCGACATTGAAAGTCCCAATGACTGGGCAGCCTTTGACTTTCCCATCTGTTCTGCCAAAAATGCACATGCGTCAGCCATATCCTTTACATTCATGTTTTTGCGGTGAATATTTTCAACAACAGAAGCTGCCTTGGCATCTGGGATCTCATATTCTGTTTTTCTGGTCAAGACCAAAACAGGAATCTTTTTTGCACCTAGTCTTTTCAGTGCAGCTAATCTACGCTGTCCTGACATCAAAAGATACCAATTTCCCTCTTTTTGTACCATTGGAGGATTTTGCAGCCCCTCGGTTTTGATTGACTTTGCTAGCTCTGAAATTCCCTCTCGGTCCAGCTTTCTTGCCTGAGCCTCTTTCCAGACCTGAATCTGTTTTATCGGAATCTCCTTTAAACGATAGGAAACCTTTGACGTGTATCTTGTTTTTCTAACAGTCCGTCTTTTGGTGATTCGTCTTATTTTCTTTTTTTTAGCCTTTGCCAACCATATGGTTTCATTTGAATTTTGTAAAAGGGAGTTGATTGAATCAGATTCGCTTGTATGTGATGAATAATTAGGTAAATGGAGGACTAACTGTCAGCTCAAAAACCATCGGGCCTGCTTTCACTGTGAATCCAAGCCCTTGCTATTTTTGACAACAATTTTACCATTTGGCAATGTTACGAGACACTGCCAGCTTTCTGTTACTAGTTTTCAGATTCTTTGCTAATCTCATAGACATACAAGGCTTTTAATTTGAGATAGCACTATTAGTGTCGTGGAGTAGTGTGAGTTCGCACATCTCTGATGTTTGGTAGGTCAGAGAAAGACTGGATTAACTACCCAGCTCTCATAGAACTTTTTTGGTAAACATTAACTATTGCATGTGTGGGCATCTTTATCAAAAATGAAAATCTATTTTGCGTTTTGATCCATTTGAATAATTCCAAACATGTTTCCCTCTGTGTCCTTGCATTGTGCAAAATAACCGACACCTGGAATGGCATCTTTGGAGAGATCACCTGTCCGCCCATTGCTTGGATCTTTTTTACATACTCATCTACTGAGGGAACGTCAATTGTATTTGTAATGCCAGACTGTCCTGGCATTCTCTTTGCCAAGCCACCATTAATTCCAGGTTGCTTGTCATCTCCAGTCTTTACCATCCAATATTCCATAGGGCCATTCCACTTGTCAAACTTCCAGTCAAAAACATCCTGATAGAATTTTTGGGCTCTTTTTGGATCGTCTGCAGGAACATCAAAATGAATGATTCTTGGCATATTGAACCATGACAGATATGTTATTTAAAATGTTTAGTGTTTTCTATATTCAATGACGATTTTACAGTTTAATTCTATAGTAATCCCATCTTTCAGGATCAAATTGTTTTACAAATTCAATCTCTTCATTTTTATCAATTCTATTTTGAACCACTTCTCTTAACGCAAAACTGGTTAGATACTTGTATTTTTTGGATTGAGCTTGCATAGTAAACAAATGTCTGATTTCACGTCCACCACGTTGCCCCCAATATCCCATTTTAAGTGAAATGGGTTCTAGGAAGATGGTGTTAAATGATCCGTAGTTTTTATCTTTGATTTCATCTCGTAATTTGTAGCCTTCTAATGGGCCTCCTTTGGCAAAACCAATTATCGGACCGCTACCATTTTCTAATCTGAGTGTACTCAAGATAGTACGTTGATCCCTGACAGACTCTGCAAAATTCTCTCTCTTGAATTGTAAAGGTCTAGGTAATTCTTCATATATCTTGAACAAGTAATTTATGAATTCATCTTGTCGTCGCGCTATCGTCTCAATTACGGGAACCAATTTGGCGTTGTCATAAACAAATGATGCATTAATCTGAATTTCTTGCTGTCGTAATTTCATAAATGACAAGACGTTATCCATGAACGATTTTCTCATTTGTTTCGGAAGTGAACGCAAGATTCTTTCACACATTTCAGACTCGTTGTTGAGAAGATCTTCAAAATACGCTACTGAACGTCTTACGATATAGTATGGATGCCAAGCT
>JBGPWD010000046.1:0-5867 GCA_041492015.1 Nitrosopumilaceae archaeon | reverse complement strand
CGTAAGATATGATATGCACACAAAACCTGCAAAATATAGTAAGAAGGGTGTAGCAGTAGTAAAAAATTCCATGGTAGAATTGAACAAGATAATATTGGATTCGTTTTTAAAAAATGAACTAAATCCTTACTGCCTACCTCCAACTGATTTTATGTTTAGTGATAAAGCTGATGCTAAGAAGGTAAAAGAAATTGCAAAAATTGCCAAAGATGGACTTGTTCCTGTATCATATGGTGATGTATTATGGCATGGTAAAAACAAGTTCTATATTTTATCTGGAGACAGAATTATGGGAATTTTAGCAAAAATTCTAAAACCAAGGTTAGCAATTTTCGTGTTAAGTGTGGATGGAGTATATTCCGATATGAAGACAAAAAAGCTCTTGTATGAGATAAAGGGTCAGCAGACGGCCATCTCAGAGGTGAAAATGGACATAACTGGAGGCATGGCTCGTAAAATAAAAGAGGCTATGATGATTTCAAAGTGTGGAATTGACGTGTTTTTGGTAAACGGTAACAAACCTGAGAGAATTGTAAACGCTATAAAAGGTAAAAAATTTGAAGGAACTGTATTCAGAGGATAAAAGGACAGATATGGAATATTTGATTCTGGTAGACAGTAATGATAAACCAATAGGAACTGAGGAAAAGATAAAGTGTCATCTTCCAAATGGTAAGTTGCACAGAGCTTTTACAATTCTATTGTTCAACAAGGAGGGAAAGTTGCTTCTAACACAGCGCAGCATGGACAAGATGCTATGGCCTGGTGACTGGGATGGAACGGTAGCAAGTCACCCCAGACAATCAGAAACATACGTTTCGTCTGCAGAAAGAAGGTTGCCAGAGGAATTGGGCATATCTTGCAAGCTTGATTATTTGTTCAAATTTGAGTATCATGTGCCATACAAGGACGTTGGTTCTGAAAACGAGGTATGTGGAACTTTGATTGGCATAGTTGGGGATCCTACAAAAATAAAATTAGTAAAAGAAGAAATCAATGACATAAAATGGATCACACTAGATGAGCTTCTAAACGACATTAAAAAATCGCCGCAAATCTATTGTCCGTGGATGATCGTTGCATTGTACTTTTTGTCAGAATCCAAAAAGGATATTCTTCCACAACACAATTCAATTTTGAAAATGTGGATTAGAAATGATGTCAAGCAAATTCTTGAAAAACCACTCAAGCATCATTTTCCTGACAACAAATTGGAGTTGAAAAACTAATGTCGTTTAATTCTATATCAAAGACTGCAAAAAAAGTAAATTCATTTCTTCTCTCTAGTCTTCATGGCAATCCAGAGGAGATCTACAAGGCAGCATCATACCTCATCGAACACGGTGGAAAAAGACTGCGACCATATATGGTCATAAAGAGTTGCGAAATTCTTGGCGGCACCATAAAACAAGCATTGCCATCAGCTGCAGCAATAGAAATGGTTCACAATTTCACGCTAATCCACGATGACATCATGGATAATGACGAGATGAGACATGGAGTGCCCACCACACACACAAAATTTGGAATACCGGTAGGCATCTTGGCTGGAGACGTCTTGTTCTCTAAAGCATTTGAAACCATTTCGCATGGAGATCCAAAGATGTCAAAAGATGTACGCCTTGCACTTGTTTCCAATCTTGCCAAGGCATGTACTGATGTATGTGAAGGTCAGGCACAAGATATAATGATGGCACAATCCCAAAAAATTCCTACAGAAAAACAATACATCATGATGATAGAAAAAAAGACATCAGCATTATTTGCTGCTGCGTGTGCAATGGGAGCAATAAGTGCAAATACGAAAAGCCGAGATGTTACAAATCTTTCTTCTTTTGGAAAAAATCTAGGCGTTGCATTTCAAATAGTTGATGATCTAATTGGCATAATCGGAGATTCAAAAATTACAAAAAAACCAGTTGGAAACGATTTGCGTGAAGGTAAAAAATCATTGCCTATTCTTCTTGCAATAAACAAAGCAAGCGGCAAGAAAAAGGAAATAATTCTAAACGCATTTGGAAATTCTGCCATATCAAAAAAAGAGCTTGAAAATGCAGTCAGGATAATTTCATCTATGGGAATAGAAACCGCTGTCAGGAAAAAGGCCATACAATATTCTAATGCGGCAAAAAAATCATTATCAAACTACAAGGGTTCGGCAAAAAATGAACTCTTGTCACTTTTAGATTTTGTGGTAGAGAGGAGTCAGTAATTGGAAGATGATGTCAAGAAGGCTATCAGAGGAATAGCTTTACAAAATGCCTCCGAACATGAAGGAAAAACTCGCAACGATGCAGTAATATCAAAAATACTCGGTTCAAGGCCAGACCTTAGAAGCAAAGCAAAAGAGATAATGCCATTAATTTCAGAGATTGTTTCAGACATCAACAAGCTTTCGTTAGCTGAACAAAAGTCTGAGCTTGAAAGTAGCTTTCCAGAATTACTAGTAGTAAAACCAAAACAGGAAAGAGTTGGTCTTCCACCGCTTGAGGGAGCAGAAAATGGTAAAGTGATAACAAGATTTCCTCCAGAACCAAATGGCTATCCGCATATTGGTCATGCAAAAGCTGCCATCATCGATGAAGAATATGCAAGGATGTATGGTGGAAAACTAATACTACGATTTGATGATACAAATCCAGGAAATGAGAGACTGGAATATTATGCTGCAATAAAAGTTGGGCTTGACTGGCTTGGGGTGAAATATGATCAAATCAAGAATACTTCAGACGATATGGAGTTAATATACAAAAAAGGATTGGAGATGATCGAATCAGATAACGCATATGTTTGTACATGTAACAAAGAGGCAATAAGCAAGAACCGACGCGAGATGAAGGCTTGTAAGTGTCGTGCAGGGGATCATGATCAAAATATCAAAAGATGGCACGACATGTTTGAAAAATACAAACCTGGAGAAGCAATTGTAAGATTCCGCGGTGACATGCAATCTGAAAATACAGTAATGCGGGATCCGGCCATGTTTAGAATAATAGATGAAATTCATCCGTTGCTTATAGACAAGTACAGAGTCTGGCCAAACTATGACTTTGCAGTTGCCATAGAGGACAGCATAGATGGAGTAACTCATGCATTTAGGACAAAAGAGTACGAGCTTAGAAATGAACTCTACTATGCGATTTTAGATAAGCTTGGAATGAGAAAACCAAAAATGTTTGAATTTTCAAGATTAGAATTTGAAGGAATGCCTGTTTCAAAAAGAATTCTAAAACCATTAGTTCAGGACGGAAAAGTATCAGGGTATGATGATCCGAGACTTCCTACTCTTGAGGCATTACGTCGAAGGGGAATTGTGCCAGAAGCAATTAGAAAGTTCGTCCTTTCATTGGGCTTTACAAAATCAGATACCCTTGCTCCATTTGATACTCTAGAATCCTTTAACCGAAAAATAATTGATGTAGCAAGCATTAGGTTGTTTATGGTTACTGAACCCGTAAAAATTATAGTAAAGAATAACAAACTTACAGAAGTTGAACTTCCTAATCACCCACAAAGGGACATGGGGAAGAGACGAGTGGAACTTGATGGAAATTTTTACATCTCAGGTGAGGATGCAAAAACTCTCAAGGTCGGAGACCAGGTTAGGCTAATCGAACTCTATAATGTAAAAATAACGAAAATAGGATCAGAAATAGAAGCAGAATATACTGGTAATGATTTCAAAGCAGAATTCCCTAAGATTCAATGGGTTCCACAAAAAAGTGCGGTAAAACTAAACATTTTGATACCAAAAACTCTCTTTGTAAATGAAAAATTTAACGAGTATAGTCTTGAAACTAAACAAGCTTACACTGAAAGCCACTACTTAGAATTAAATGAGGGTACAGAAATTCAATTTGTCAGATTTGGATATTGCAGAAAAGATTCTGCAATGCAAGCAATCTATACTCACAAGTGAAAAAAAATGAAAATTGCAAGGTTGTTAGCAAACAATATGGAAACATATGGTTTTGTAAATGATAAGAGTGTAATTACAAAAGAAGGAATTACAGTTCAGACAGGAATTCCCATACCACAGAACATCAAAGATTTTCTTTTTGATGGATGGTATGAAGAAGTAAAACCCAAAGTACCAAAATTAAATTTCAATCAAAATCTTTCAGATTTTAAATTTCTTGCACCAATACCAAATCCCTCTAAGATAATTTGTCTAGCATTTAACTACAAAGATCATGCAAAGGAACAAAATCTTATACCACCAGATGAGCCAGCTATCATAATAAAACCAAGATCTACCCTCAACGGAGCTACCTCGGAAATAATCTGCCCCTCATTTGTATCAAAGCTTGATTATGAGATAGAGCTGGCTTTGATTATTGGAAAAAATTGTAAAAATATCACAGAAAATGAAGCCAAGGATGCAATTTTTGGATATATGATTTTAAATGATGCCACCGCTCGTGATATTCAAGCAAAGGACAAACAATTTACCCGTGCAAAAGGATTTGATACCTTTGCTCCATGTGGTCCATGGATTACTACTGCAGATGAAGTGCCTGACCCTCAAAATCTAAAAATGTTAACAAAGGTAAATGGTATTCTAAGACAAAATTCCTCTACTTCTAACATGTTCTTGAAAGTTGATTCTGTTGTTTCCATGCTAAGCAAAGTTATGACCCTGGAAAAAGGCGATATCATATCAACAGGAACGCCTGCAGGAGTCATGTTAAACAAACCAGATGCGGTGTTTTTGAAAGATGGAGACAAGATAGAGATGGAAATTGAAGGCCTTGGCAAACTTGAAAATACTGTAAAATTCGTTTAGAGATCTCTCCAAGATACAAAAAACATTAATTGAGTTGAAAATTCAAAACCAGTATGGGAAAAATAATAGTTGGCAAGGCAGCTGATATTCCAGCTGGCAAGATGCAGAAAGTTACTGCAGACGGAAAAGAGATACTTGTAGTAAATGTAGATGGCAATTTTTATGCCATGGATGATACCTGTACACATGCTGGTGCAAGTCTTTCAGAAGGGACTCTGGAAGGTTCTATATTGACATGTGGCTGGCACGGAGCAAAGTTTGATTGTAAAGCAGGCAAGCTTCACGCATTTCCAGCAAAAATAAAAGATTTGAATTCATACAAAGTAGTAGTAGAATCTGAAAATGTGTTCTTAGAGCTCTAAGTGCAAACTTTATAAAATCAGGTCAATTAGGTAGCGTTGATGGTACAATGGTTGACAACAAATCTCAAAACACAGAAACTCTCAACGCAGCCATTATTACACTTGAGGAAATAGCTTCAAACCCATCTACTCCAAGGAATATTAAAAAAACCATAACTGACTTGATAGTTGAACTTAAAAAACAAGAATATGCTGTTTCTGTAAGAGCCTCAAATGCAATAAGCACGCTTGATGACATAACACAAGATCCTAACATGCCATCCTATGTACGAGTTACATTATGGCAGGCCGTATCCGCACTTGAAAGAATAAGGGAATAAATTTAGTAAAATAGCTTGATTATTTGTGAAAATAGAAGATTACCTAGCATCTCTTCCACAATCAATCATCTCAGGTCAGGATGTACAGCTTCCAGATAATGCTTTCAGAGAGATATTTCGATTTGTTCAATTAAACAAGGACGATGTGTTTTATCATCTAGGATGCGGAAATGGAAAGGGAATAGAAATTGCCTTGAAAGAATTTGGCGTAAAAAAGGCAGTAGGAATAGACAACGATAAAGAAAAAATTTCTTTTGCAAAAAAATTGCTAGAAGAAAAGAAAATTTCAAATGGAATTTTGCAATGTCAGGATATTTTAGAATCAGATTTCAGCGATGCAACTGTAATTCTTTTTTGGTTTTCAGATCAAAACATAATTGAAAAAATGATGCCAAGATT
>JBGPWD010000063.1:0-4906 GCA_041492015.1 Nitrosopumilaceae archaeon | reverse complement strand
GAAGTGTTGCCGTTACAATTAGACAGAAATTTGAGCTTTACAGCAATATAAGACCGATTAAGACTTATGACAGATTATCACCTAACAGAAAGCTTGATTTTGTGTGTTTTCGTGAAGCCACGGAAGGACTCTATGCAGGAATTGAGTTTAAGATATCAAACGATGCAGCAATAGCGATAAGAAAAACAACACGTAAGGGTTGTCAAAGAATAGTAAGTTCATCGTTTGCGTGGGCAAAGAAATATGGCTTGAAAAAGATCTTTGCTATTACAAAGCGAAACATACTCAAAGAAACTGATGGTATATTTTGGTCTGAAGTTGAAAAAGCAGTCTTAGATAATCCAGGAATTCAGGTAGAAGAATATTATATTGATAATATGACTCAGCAGCTTGTCAAAAATCCAGAACGGTTCAATAATTCTGTATTATTGAGTACGAACCTGTTTATGGACATCATATCAGAATGTGCTTCTGGCAATATTGGTTCTATAGGTAATGTATATTCTGCCAACATTGGTGATTCATATGCCATGTTTGAACCAGCTCATGGAAGTTCACCAAAATACAGTGGTTTAGACAAGGTCAATCCCACCGCATCAATTTTGTCAGGAGCTTGGATGGTTGAGTATCTAGGAGAACCTCAAATAAGAGATGCCGTATTTGCAGCGACAGAACATGTGATTAATGAGGGAAAATATGTTACGTACGATATTGGAGGTGATGCTTCAACATCTAAAATGGCAAATGCCATAGCTGAAACAGCAAAACAGAAGCTTCGAAAATAATTCTAATTGATGAGTCTCTTAAACTCTATCTTGGGATGGTAGAATTGTTATCTTCATTTTAGAACTGCTTGAACTAAAATTAATTCTTCAAAGAACATTTTCTTTGTTGCAACTATCTTTACAAAAAATCCTAGGGATTCAGTTTCTTCTAGTAATTTTTTATAATGTGCAAGAGAAGATGTCAAAAATAGCATTTTACCTCCTTTTTTTATAACGTTTTTAGCTGATTTTATTATTTGAAGTGGAACTAAAACCCCCTCATCCATGCCATCAACGCTTGGATCAGTAATTTCTTCAGAAGGCAGATATGGAAGGTTACAAATGACAAGGTCAAATTTTTTAGTAAGCGTGTCTGCAGAATGACAACAAATACAATTTTCGATTAAATCATGTGCTTTCTTTGTTGCCTCAAAGTTGATGTCAGTTGCTACTATCACCTCAAAGTTTGGCAGCAAAACATTTGCAAGATAACCAGATCCAGTACCAATATCAAGAGCATTTTTTCCTTTTTCATTTTGTAAATAATTAGCAAAAAATATTGTGTCTTCTGCTGGCAAATAATATTCAGTTTTTATTGATTTGTTTTGCAAGATTAATTATTTCACCGTTTGTTAAATCCTTGAATCGTTTGTTTGAATCAATCAAAATTCCAAATTGTTTGGCAACATTATGAAGTGTCTTTCTTCGGTATGAAAAAAGATTGTTTACTGTTTTTATGATATCTTTTGAGATTTGATGTCTTTTGGTCAATTTTAATATGACAGAATCTACCTTGGGGGCGGGAGAAAAAACTGATTTCTTAACATCCATCAAATGTTTAATTTCTGCACAATGTGATGCTAGCACAGTAATTGCCTTGTGGTTTTTACTGCCTGGTTTTGCAAAGAGCTTTTCAGCAAATTCCTTCTGAACCATTATGATTCCGCTAGAGAATTCCTTTTGAGCAAGCCATTCTATTGCGTTTCTGCTCTCAGAATACGGCAGATTTGATACAAAAATTGAAAAATCATGATTCATCTTAAAGCCATCACCATGCTTGAGTGTTAGATTGGGAAAATTTGAGAATTTTTCTAATGCCTTTGAATATAACTCCCTGTCTTTTTCTACAGATATCACTTTTTTTGCTACCTGACACAAGTAAGGAATTAGAATGCCCCTACCAGTACCAATTTCAAGAACTGTATCTTTTTTTGTTATTGCAGCAGAATCAACAATAGATTTTGCAATTGATTCTGAAACTAAAAAGTGTTGTCCAAGTAAATGGCGCTTTTTCATCGTCTAACAAAGAGATTCATTCTGGTTTCGCCAGTTATTTCTTCAAGTATTCTCTTTGCAATTTGCTTTACTGGTTCTTTTAGTCCTACTCGGTCTTGCAGATCTTTGAAATCTGTAAACTTTTTCTTTTCTCTTTCCTCAATCATACTTTTCATGTAGGTTTTCCCTACTCCTGGGATTAATTCGAGCGCGTGGATCCTTGGAGTTAGTGGTTGTGCATTGTTTAGATAATCCACAAATCTTTGTTCGTTTTGCAAAACAATTTTTTCTACTACACCTGGAAGCTCGCTTTGCGCTGCTGATGAAATCCCAGAGTATTCTAGTCTACCCAAAACTGATAAAATTTTTGTTCGACCTTCTTTTCCAATATATACTCTCTCTCCAATTTCAAATGTAGAATTTGGTAATGCAAGTAATTCAAGGATTGTCAGTCTTTCTTCTCCTAAGACAGTCACTATGATTCCATCCCTACCTCTAACTGTTGCAGACTTGCCTCTCATTACAAAATCTAAAACGTATGCGTACTCTTCGTACTTTCTAGGTTGAGTTCTCTCCAAGAACATCTACTCCTTTGTGGAATTACACGTTCTCCTTGATAATTTTTAACATTTTTTCTAGCGTTTCTGCCAGGATTAGTTTTTTCCAGCCAAAGGTAAATGCACGCAGTTCAGCCTCGGTGGTTGGAAGGTTGTTTACAATTTCTACTGCTTCTTCTTCTGTAATTCCACATTCCTTAACAAGTTGTTGCTTTAGTTTTTTTGCAGCCTTGCCGTCAATTTTTGTAAATTTAGACACATAATCAAATGCCCATCGTTGTATCTGATCCATAGATTCTGTATCAGATTTTTCCATAATTTCTTTAACTTCAGAAATAGAAATTGGTTGTTTCTTTTTTATTTCTTCCATGTTTATACACCAAATGGTTTGATATGATCTAACCTTGTTATCAGGGTTTTTGTTTTATTACCAAGCTTAACATCCATTGTTACAGTTCTGCGTCCAACACTTGTTATAGTTCCAACTTTCCCATGGTATCTTCTATGCGGTAGTGCCTTGTGTTGTGAAGGATCTATGATTACAAGAGCCTTATCACCTTTAACAAAAGTTCTCATTAGGAAAGATACGCCTCTTACTCTATCCTTGGTCATTACAGATCGTGACTTGTGCATAAATCCATGAGAATGACCGTGTGGTTTCTTAGTAGTCATGTTCGTAAAGACTTGAGTTGCCCATAATTTAACACTTACTAGTTATTTGAGACGATTTAGATCCTAACTACACATGTTCGTTATTAGCAACATATTTCCATACACAAAATGAAATAGAGGCTATTCCTCAGACTCGTCCTTCTTTTTCTTCTTTGTTTCTTCTTCTGGATCTGATACACCAGATTCAGCAAGGGTAAAGATTACTTCTTGTTCTGGATGGTGTGGACTGTCAACCATTCTTGCAATTCTTTTCTTTCCAGATTTCTTAAAGTATACTCTATAGGTGCTTGAATGCGCAACAACGTTTCCTCCAATTGGACGTGTCGGGTCACCAAAGAACGAATCTGGAGAGGACATTACTTGGTTTGTTGCAATAGCTGCAATATTGTATGTTTCAGCAGTTCTTGTAAGAAGATGCATGAATTTGTTCAATCTTTGTTGCCTAATAGAGAGCGTACCTCTGCCAAGATATTCTGCTCTGAATAATCCTACAGCCGAGTCAACTACGATTAATTTAATTTTATTTTCTTCTATTACTGGACCTGCTTCTTGCATTATCAGTTCTTGATGTGAGCTATTGTATGCTTTGGCAACAATAATTCTATCTAGTACTTTTTCTGGATCAAGACCTTTTGCTTTTGCTATAGAAACAATTCTTTCAGGTCTGAACGTGTTTTCAGTATCAATATACAAAACTCCCCCATCTAGTCCACCTTCTTCTTTTAGTTTTTGAACAATTACACACATTGTATGACAAAACTGCGTTTTTCCAGAACCAAATTCACCATAAACTTCTGTAACAGCTTGTGTTTCGATTCCACCATCAAATAACATATCTAAAGCATTAGTACCTGTAGAAATCTTTCCAATATCCTGTCTTCTTTTGTAAATTTCTGTAGCACTAACAAATTCTTTTTGAAGTTGTCCGGATTCGATAAGAGATTCTCTTGCCTTGGTTACTAGTTTTGCTGCAGTCTCAAATTCCATTCCGGTAATTTCAGCGATGTCTACAGGACCCCTTACGAGAAGATCCATTATGTTATGGATGCCTGCATCATTTAGCTTCTTGGTAGTTACTGGGCCGACCCCATCTAAACTGTCTAATCTCACGTCGTCCATGTTACCGTATAGTACGGTACCAGTACTCCATTAACTTGTTTGTAAAATTTGTTCAACATAAGGTCAACGGTGTTTTGACTTTTAGAAAATTGTTGGTGCATTGAATCAACCAAATGGATCATCCCTATCTTTTTGCTTGTTATGATAATCTCCTAACAAGTTTTCTTCACATGTACATGAACCTAATGTCTTTTTACAGAAATTACATCTTTCTTTCATCGATAACCCTTTTCTATAAAATCACGTTCAAGATATTTATGGATATTTAAAAAAGGCACTGGGAAGTTGGTGTCGGATCTTATTCTTGGAAAAAACCGTCGGATGTTAATATTAAGAGTATCAAATCTATGCGTACTTCACTTAGACCTTTACCGTTGTTAGCAACAGTAAAGTACTTGTCCGATGTACAGAAGAGTAAAGGTGGTCATGACCACTTAAGAATAGAAGTTCTTTCTTCCAGAAGAAAGAAGTCGGTAGCAGAACTAGCTAATCCCAGAGGAGTGATCTTGAAAATCTTAT
>JBGPWD010000011.1:0-10181 GCA_041492015.1 Nitrosopumilaceae archaeon | reverse complement strand
CCCAATGAATCAAAATAGCAGGTGAAAAACCATATCTAAAGTAAACCCAACCAATTATAATTCCTGCAACAGTTGCTTGAGCAAATTTACCGGCACTCCAAGGAGTACCTGAAATAATATGCGCTGCACCAAAAAATATGGCAACTGTTAGAATTAGTGCTATTACTTTTTTATAATTTGTAATTTCTAAATTTTTTGATGGCTGCCAAAGAGATTTGAAAAAATGTTTTAAGGAGGCTTTATGAGAAAACATTACAAAAAGCGGTAGACCGATAAGTAAAATTCTAAAACCTACCTCTTCACTTAATGGTGATGTGGTAACTTCGAAGAATTGAATTAATCTATTTTTGGATTCTGGTGGTTCTATGTTAATGCCAAAACTATTTTGAATAAGTTCAATAATTACAGAAAAGACAATTAAAATAGAAAACCACGTTATCGTGCCCAAAAGAGCATTATTTTTGATGTTGTGCCACCCTTCTGTCATTAACAAAGAAAGTGCTTTGAACAAGTTTAGCCGAGGACCTGTTAAAGAAATTGTAAACAAAACAAGGTACACGCACCATATGAAAATAAAACCATCTCCAATCTCAAAATGAATTGGTACCTTGTATCCGATACCACCAAGAAATATATTTAGTCCATCAAGCGGATATTGAAAGTTAATTTCTTTTCCAATATTTGAATTAAAAATTACATATGCTCCAACGGGAAAAGAAATAATCATCATACCAAAGATTATTGATACTAGTGCAGAATATGGAGTAGCTAGAACTCGATGGAGTTTATCGATTTTTAACAAGTCTCATTTAATGAACTTCGATACTTGCTTCTGGGAATCCGAGTTTTACTAGGGTTGCTTTGATTGTATCTCTATGGTCACCTTGAAGTAGAATGTATCCGTCTTTTACTGTACCACCACATGCATATTTTGCTTTTAGCTCTCTGACAACTTTACCTAGATCATTCATCTTGGGATTAACTCCCTCAATCATTGTTCCTTTCTTCTTAAAACGTCTCTCTTCAAGACGAACTACAATTTGAGTAGCGTCTTTTTCAAGTTCCCCACAGGCACATAAATCATCAGGAAGTCCGCATGTATTGCAGATTACCGCCATTCAAAATAAAAATTTGCTTTCCTACTATTAAGCCTTGTTCAACTCTACGTTTTTTACTTGGAAATTACCAAATTAGATTTGTGTCTAAGGACCTTACAAAAAAAGCTGTTGAAATGCTTCTAAAGGGTGCAACACTGGTAAGTGATCCTTGTCCGTATTGTAAAGGAGTGCGTATCATAAAAGACGGTAGTGCATTGTGCGTAAACTGTGGAAGAGAAGCAAAGGAAGAAAAATTACCAGAAAAAATTGAAAAATCTAGTGATAAGACGGTACTTGAAAATCTTGATCAAAAACTAAAGGATCTTACTAAAGAACTTGAGCACGAAAAAGATCATGAAAAACAACAAAAAATCCTCAAATCAATGGGTGACATCATAATGATTAAAGAGAAGCTCAAAAAGTTATAGCACAAAAGTATTTATGTAAAAATCTTGGAAGTCAAAGTAACATGAGTAGCAAGAAATCCGCACCTTTGCCAGCATCTAGTGCAGGCCTTTTGAGATTCTTTGAGGACGAGACGAAAGGATACAAACTAAGACCCGAAGTGGTTGTGGCTATTCCAAGTGCTTTGATCGCCATCTCGTGGATAATGAAAATATTTTTCTTACCATGACAGAAAACGCCGATAATGTGGCTCGTATCCACAAGAGGTATACCTTAACAACACTGACCCCATCATCGCACTATCTTTCACTTCTCATTTCGTTTTTAGTAGCATCAGCAATTGTGGCACTTGCATTGTTTGCCTATTTTAAAACAGGTGACAAAATACTTTTCAGTTTACCATTATCCATTGCAGTACTTTATGGAACCCAGCTTCTTGATTCTCGTTTACTAAAGACAGAATTTTCCAAAGTGGTACATCTATCTGCATTTGGAAACCTTTTGTGGTTTGTAACTGTAGTGGGAGGAATTATTTCAGCTAACGTTTTTTCAAAACCAGAATTACTTCCGATCTATATTACAGAAGGGATGTTTTTGTTTGCAAGCTTTAGAATTGGTCTTTTTACCTCTGTCATGGGTGCAAAATTAAAAACTGCATGGGCAGTATGCCTTATCCAACCACTGGCAATGTTTTTTGCATTTGTACCAGCAGAATCTTGGATCCCGATGCTTTCAGATTTGAAAGTTATAGGATATGGTCTTGTATTTTTATTTCTTGCAACAGCTTGGACTTTACTATCCGATAGAGCTGCAGGAGTCAAAGTTCCACGAACACACAAAATACTTCAGGCCTATGTGGCAGCTTGGACAAGAAATGATCCTTCTGAAATGGAGACTCTAATGGAAGAGCGTTCTCAACCCTCCAAAGTATCAACCTTTCAAATTCTATTTAAAACAAAAAACAACGAATACAGACTTGTCGTACCTGATGTCCATCCAGGACCATTTCACCCAATTGGGGGAAGCAACATTCCGTATCTGATATACAAAAATCTGAATTACTCTGCAATGGTTATGCATAGTGTCTCTGATCACTCTCTTAACTTACCATCAAAATCTCAAGTTGAAGCCTATCTTTCAAGTCTTAACAAAAGTTCGACAATTTACAAAGGTTATGATTGTACAAAACCAGTCACAGTTCAAGTAAACAAGGCACGAGCAGTTGGAATGCTTTTTGGTAAGACTGCTGTTTTGATTTTATCATTATCACCACATGGAATGGAAGACGTACCGCTTTATGTTAAAACTGAACTAGAACAGTATGGGAAAAACCGTGGATTTGATAAAGTCCTAATTGTTGATAGTCATAATGCAATGGGCGAAGAAATTTTAAAACAAGATTCGGATGATCTTCTAAAAGCAGCCAAGTCAAACCTTGATACCTTGATTACAAAAGAAAGATTCCCTTTAGAAATAGGATATGCAAATTCTGAAAATCTGAAAATTCAATCCGACGATCTTGGTCCTGGCAAACTAGGCATGATGTGTTTAAAAATTAACAATGAAAAGTTTTTCCTTGGTTGGGCCGACTCTAACAATATGAGAAATGGTCTAAGGGAAGAAATCGTAACTCATCTTTCAAAACATGGTTATGATTTACTTGAGATCTGCACTTCTGATTCTCACTACAAGGCAAGAGATGCAAGAAACAAGTATGGTTATTTCTATTTTGGAAGCCTCTCAGAATCTCAAGACGTGGCTTCTTGGTATCTAAATCTAGCAAAAAGAGCAGAGCAGGACCTTTCTCCTGCAATGTTTGAAACATTACAACAAGAAACAAACGTCAAAGTAATGGGACCAAAACAGCTTGAAAATTATTCGAAATCATTGGATAGAGCAATGAAGATTACGCAGGGGTTTCTGGTAGGAACAACTGCCTTCTTTTTATTCACTTTGCTCTAAAGTGTTAATCTCTTCTAAATTACCATAAAATTCTTCACAAAAAGAATCTAGTTGGAATATGGATATTATCGGGACCTTGTTGATGAATTTGACTTCTTCTTGATATAAAGTGACGATTGCTGGAATTGCGGCAGGTATTTTTTCTTTGGCAACATAGCGCTTTGTTCTTTCAATTTGTTTATTGACTGCAGTTTCAAGAGATGAATAACTTAATCTCTTCCAATGTTTACAATCTATAAGAATTACCACTCCGTTTTTTATTCCAACAACATCAATCTCCATTCTTGGCTTTGTAAGAATGACATTCCTTATGGTATCAAACTCCCTAGATTCTAAAATTTCTGAAACGAGTGATTCAAAGTCTTTCCAATCAAGAAGAAAAGAAACTTCGTCAATTGGAGCCCCCATTCTTATTGCAAGTAAACTAGTTTTTAACTTGTCATTTTCATTAAAATGAATTAGCTTATCTTCAAAAACTCCAATACCGTTTTGCATAAAGTTATCTAGTATTTTTTGTGCAGTTTCCTCGTTGGTTTCCGTCACCATGCAAAAATCTTTTACAGATAATCCACCTGGAATGATTCCTTTTATGCCTCTTACTATAGTTTGGATATTCAATAAACACGGTTTATCTTGCGTTTATAAAATATTATTCATAAAATTTGATTAGAAAATAACCACCAAATGTTATACTTTGAATAATTTGAACTTGTTACTGACTTTATCAAAAAAACACATTTGGCGATGGTTATATACAGTTTTAAGCAAAACAGTTGCATGAATCTAATTTTGATACTTGGAATCGTAGTTTTTATTTCTAGTTCTAGTGTTGTTTTTGCCGACAAGGGATCTTTTGTTGATAAGATACAATTCATTCAATATTCTGATGAAAATACTGCCCTTGAAGAAGTAAAAAACGGAAATTTGGATATTTATTATTCGGCAATTCCTTTTGACAGAATAAGTGATCCTCAATCACGAGAGGGTCTAAAAATATTTCAATCTACAGGCCAATCTTACAGTCTTCTTGTAAATCCAGCTCCGTCGGAAAAATTCAATCCTTTTTCAATAAAAGATGTTAGATTTGCACTAAATTATTTGGTAGATCGAGAATTAATTGTCGATGAGCTTCTTGGTGGTTACGGTGTTTCAATGGTTTCAGCTTACAAACCATTTGATCCTGATTATCTGTTGATTCTAGGTGAGCTTGAATCATTTAACTTTAGATATAATCCTGCGTTGGCAGAAAAAATGATTTCAAATGCTCTGTTAAAGGCTGGCGCACAAAAAATTGAAAACAAGTGGTACTATAATTCAAAACCAATAGAGATTACAATTTTTATTCGAAGCGATGACCAAATAAGAAAATCAATTGGTGAAATTCTTTCCTCACAATTGGAGAAAATTGGGTTTTCTGTCAAAAGAGATTATGGGGATTTAAACAAGGCATTTACAATAGTGTATGGTTCAAACCCATCTGATCTAAAGTGGAGCATTTACACTGAAGGTTGGGCATCAAGCGGCTTTGTAAGATATGACTCTGTGCTTACAGCACAGATGTATTCGCCATGGTTTTCTAACACACCAGGATTCAACAATCCCTCATATTGGAATTACAAAGACGACTACATGGATTCCATTTCACAAAGCATCTTTATAGGTAATTTTACTTCTGCAGAACAAAGAACTGAATTATTAAAAAAAGCGGTCAATGAAGGTCTTAAAGAATCAGTTCGAATTTTTCTTGTAAGCAAAATTGATCAGTATGTATCTAATAAAAAAGTTGATGGAATCATAAATGATTTCGGTGCTGGAATTACAAGCAGGTTTACTCCAATAAATGCAAGGGATAATTCCGACTCACTTACAATTGGAGTAAAGAAGATTTACCAAGGGGCGTGGAATCCAGTTGCAGGTTTTACTGATTCTGCTAGTCAGCAAATATGGGGAACAATCTCCGACCCAGGAAGCTTCAAAAATCCATTTACTGGAACTACCATTCCTATTCGCTCCGATTGGAAAGTGGAAACTGCAGGACCAACTGGAAAGCTAGAGGTACCATCTGATGCGATAAAATGGAATCCTGCGCAACAAAAATGGATTCAAGTTGGCAATGGTGTAAAATCCATAAGCAAGGTAACATTCCATCTAAATTTTGGAAACTGGCATAATGGCCAACCTATGGATATGAATGATATTCTGTATTCAATTTATTTTCTGTACCAGTGGGGAGCAGAACCTACCGAAAATAGTAAAACCTTTGATTCAGAGTATTCCCCCAAGGCAAATCAGGCTGCAAAAACGTTAATTGGAATTAGAGTTATTGATAAAAACACCATAGAAGTTTATCAGGACTATTGGCATTTTGATGAAGGAGAGATTGCCGATTCAGCAGGTGTATTTCCATCTATGCCCTGGGAATTATTTTATGCAATGGAAAAATCTGTAACTGATGGCAAAGTTGCATTTTCAAGATCAGAGACTGTGAGTAAAAATGTTGATTGGCTTTCATTACTTGTACCAAATGATGCAAATATGTTAAAATCAAATCTAGAAGAATTTTCAAAATCAAACTCTATTCCTATTGGATTATCTACATTTGAGAAAAATTCACAATACTATAACATGAGATATGCATCTACAATATCGTGGATAGAAAAACACGGTCATGCTGTGATTGGTAATGGGCCATTTTATCTTGATAGCTACTCTCCAGAGGCAAGAATAATAACAATAAAGGCCTTTGATGATCCTACATATCCATTTGCGGCAGGTTATTGGAAAAAATTTGAAAATGTAAATGTTGCCACGATAAATAGAGTTGATGTTCCTACAATAGTTTCATTGGGAAAGGAATTGGCAATTCCAATTTCTGTTACACAGGGTTCTACGATCTACTATTACGTTATTAACGCAGATGGTAACATGGTTGATTCTGGTGCCAAACAATCTGACACAGGCAACATAACTATTACATTATCAAAAGAAAAAACATCACTTCTAAGTGTGGGTGCAAATGATTTGAAGATCTTTGCAGTATCGGATTCTGCTCTAAAACCTGACATCTTTCATACTAGCTTCTTAGGAATTCAAGGAGAAAGTCAAACAATTCCTGAGAATGTTGAAGTCAGTAGTTCCTCAATTGTTGGTCCAGACTATATTGTAATTGGTGTTGTTTTGTCAGCAATTGCTATTGGAGTTATAATTGCATTGAAGAAAAGAAAGAAACCCCTACATGTTATTAACTCTAGCAGGGATATGAAATAAAGATGAGTTTTAAGCTATTCATCCTTAAACGCGCAGTAACTATGTTTGGAGTTCTTATGGCTACTTTGTTACTTACAATTGCACTTGTTGGTTCAAACATGGATGCAATCTTAAAACAAAGTGTTGCGCTTGAAATAAGACAACAAGTTACTGACAATAAACATCTTGTTGCAAGTTTTAAAAATCCGCAAGATCTTGATGCATTTGTAGAAAATCAAATCAAACAAAGAATAGATGCACTAGGACTTGACAAGCCTTGGTACTATCCTCCACGGTTAGGACTTTCAATGTACAAGATCTTGACACTCGATTTTGGACATGCAAAATTTCTTACTAGTGATACTGGTTCATCTGATGTCAAAGACATAATACTTGAAAAGATGCCCAGAACAATTCTGCTTTTTACAACTGCAACTTTGATCATTTCATTAATTGGCATTTTTCTTGGGGCTCTTTCAGGAAGTAAAATAAACTCAAAGCTAGACAAGATAACTTCCACTTTTGCTGTTATTAGCAGCAGCTTTCCAGTTTGGTGGATAGGTATGCTTATGATCTTTGTATTTGCATTTGTCTATCAGATCTTTCCAGCAAGGGCAACCCCCTTGATTCCTGTGACAGATCCTGGCTATCTGGGTGCTCTCTTGTATCACATGACGCTTCCACTAATTACACTAGTACTGATTGGTTTTGGTTCATGGGCATATCTTGTAAGAAATTTCATCATTGGGATAATGCAAGAAGATTTTGTAGTAGCAAAAAGAGCAGCTGGTATTAGCGAGAAAAAGATAATCTATACCCACGCACTCAAAAACGCGGCTCCACCAATTATTACTGTACTGGCATTAAGCCTCTCGGGTTCGCTTGGCGGTGCCATAATTACAGAAGCAGTATTTGATTGGCCAGGCATGGGAAGGCTGTACTTTGAGGCAATCACTGTACTTGACTTGCCCGTAATAATTGGCGAAACATATGTCTTGACTGCATTTTTCCTTGTAAGCATTTTCTTGGCTGATATTTTGTATGGTTACTTTGATCCAAGGGTACGAAAAGGATGAGTTTCTCTTCAAAGGAAATTGGACGCGAATTTTCCAAAAATAAGATTGGCCTTGTTGGAATAGGAATACTTGTAATCCTTTTTGTATTGTCAGCAATAGCTGTTGTTACTATTCCAATAGAGAGTTTTAAAGAGTGGAATGATCCTGCAAGTTGGTTAACTTTTCCAAAATCTGCTTTTCCTGCATGGGTGAATTATTTTCTTGCAGAAAAAATGCCAGAGCATATGGTTCTGCAAAATCCACAAATACTGTCACAAAATGTCGGAGAAGTATTTCTGACTACAAATATTTTTGCCGTTGATTATAACTATGATAAATTTCCAAGCGATTTTATCTATGAATATACTGCAAAATATTCTGGATCGCCTCTTTTACAAATTTGGGTGGTGCGACCAGACGGCAAAGAACTAAAGTTGATATCAACTTCACTTCCGCAGTCAAAAACAGAGACATCATATCACGGGTTTATTTTCTCAACGGATAATTCTATGATAAAAAATCTAAGAAAGAACCAAAACATTTTCATGTTTCCAATTGATTCACTGCTAGCACAGAATGTTGTTTTTTCTAAGACTGATGTGAACAAGGTACTAAACGGACATTATTCCTTCAAAGTGAGTCTGTATAATGTTAAATCAAAACCAAGCCTTGAGCCATCTAAATTCATCTTAGGAGGCAAGGTGTATGGTTTAATGGGCACTGATGAGCTTAGGCGGAACTTGGCTGTCGGTCTGTTATGGGGTACTCCTCTGGCATTGTTTATTGGAATTACTGTGGCAATTGGTTCTGTTGTCATTGGACTAATCTATGGTGTATTTGCAGGCTACAAGGGAAAAAAGACTGACGAGTCACTGATGCGCTTTAATGATGTTATTTATGCAATGCCTGCCCTGCCTCTTTTGATAATATTGGCAGTCACAATTGGTAATAGTATATTCCTAATTGTGGGATTTTTGGTCCTTTTTGGATGGGTAGGAATTGCAAAAGTTTCTAGAAGTATGGCCTTGCAGATTAAAACATTGCAATATGTAGAAGCTTCAAAGATAATGGGACAAAAAGACATTAAAATCATCTTCAAACACATACTTCCTCAGCTTTTGCCATATGCTTTTGCAAGCATTGCAATATCTGTACCAGCTGCAATTACAACTGAGGCAGGTCTTAGCTTTTTGGGGTTGGGCGATCCAACATTTCCAACATGGGGGCAAATTTTACACGATGCTAATACCTATGGTGCCGCAGCAAGAGGTCTTTGGTGGTGGATCCTGCCACCAGGGATTATGATTGCAATAACAGGACTTGCATTTGTCTTTATTGGACACGCGATGGATGTGATAGTAAACCCTAGGCTAAAGCGGTAGGGTTGAACTGCCTAATTATTTTTATTATTTCATCGTTTAGCTTTATTGTGTAAGCAGCTGCATTAGGGTCAGTATCTTGGGCAAGGGCCTCAGCAAATTGTGTTTTGTCTTTTCCTCGCTGGTACATGCCGCCAGATTCTTTAATACAAAGAGGAAATTTTTGCATCTTCAAACCGCTTTTTGTAAGATGCGCAATGAATTTTTTGTAATTTTCTGAAGAATACCAATCTGCTTTGGTTTCTTCGCACAACATTATCCAAGTGTCTATCGTATTTTGAAATAATGCTTTTTTTCTTAGCTCTTCAAGTGTCATGATGTTTTTTGTTGGTTTCTAAAAGTCTGCTCTTTTCATCTTGGAGCCACATCTTGGGCAAGAACCGCCCTTGTACTTGTTGCTACATGTAAGACAAATGTACTTTACACCCTGACTCTGTCCAAAGAACCCTCCTGTACCAGTATCGCCATAATTGCCACTTCTCTTCATTCGTTGCCTTATGATCAACGGAAAGAGAAGGAAAACTACAATGGCAACGGCTAATCCAGAAAATGGTGGCCAATTCATTACTGCTGCAAGATACTGTATGCCTATGCTGAAGGCTAGAGAACCAAACAAGAATATTACGTACATTTTATAATTAATTGCAGGCATCACATGTGTATGCCTTAAAAAGCTTATAAGTTTTTGTCATAATTTGTCTGAACTTATTGTGACTTCAAGCAGGTTACCATCTCGATCATATGCAAAAATATCGTCATCTTCATATGGTGACTGTACAATCAATGAAACAAACCCAAAGAAATTGTGCAAATCTGTTACTGAGGGCTTCGCGGAGCCATTTGGATGGGAGTGAACAGTACCTACATAGCTTGAATCAAATGGCAAAAAGGAATGTGGAAATCCTGCAAATGTTGGACCATGATGGGAAAAAGGTGGAATTATCAGACCATCTACAACAACATTTCTTTTTTTATATTTTCCACGTAAGATGAGAATTCCTTCATTTGGGTGATTCATCTTGCAATAAGACAAGATT
>JBGPWD010000144.1:0-2694 GCA_041492015.1 Nitrosopumilaceae archaeon | reverse complement strand
AGTTTTTTGTAGCTTTTAGATTGTTTTATGAATTTTGCTGCAGTTGTAAGATATTCTGAGGAAATTCTAAGAATTTTTTTCTTTTTTGCGTATGATAAGATCATTTCATCAAGTGATTTGAAGTTATAAGAGTCAGGAATTGCAATGACGAGTTTTATTTTACCATATTCCAGATCCAAAAGAGTTTGCACATCAGCATTTGTTTCTTTTACCCAGTCTTTTCCTGTTATGCCCACATCATATAATCCATCAAAGACAAGATTTGGAATCTCTTGTGGTCTTAGCATCTTAACTGTAATTTGAGGATCGTCTAACACTACTCTGTAGGTACGCTCTCTACGTTTTACCTTTGTCCAAGATTGTTCAAGAATCTTGAAAGTAGCTTCCTCAATACTTCCTTTGGGAATTGCAAATTTGACTGGGTTCAACGTAGTCCTAGCAGGGGTTTTTAGATATATATCTTGGTCGCTAAAGTTTCTTGAGTATTTCTTTAGCTCTGTGTACTGAGACGTTTCCTTCTTTTATCATTTGTCTAGTGACCTCGTTTATCTTGTCTGGAGTAACACCTGCACTTGCCGCAATATTTCTTGCATGAAGTTTCATGTGTCCTTTTTGTATTCCTTCAGATGCAAGTGCACGTATTGCACTCAAGTTCTGTGCAAGTCCTGCTGCTCCCATGATACATGCCAGTTCTTTTGCAGATTTTATTCTAAGAATTTTTGTGCATACCTTAATCATAGGATGAACGTTTACAATTCCTCCTACTATTCCAACAGACATTGGCAATTCTATTTTACCAATCAAATTTCCAGCCTTGTCCTTTTTCCATTCCGTAAGTGAACTGTATTTTCCCTTTCTTGATGCATATGCGTGTGCAGCTGCTTCTATAGCTCTTGTGTCTTGACCCGTAGCATTGGCAACTGCAATTATTCCATTCATGATTCCTTTATTGTGTGTGACAGCTCTGTATGGATCATTTGCTGCAAATTGGTATGCTAGTATAATATTGTCAACAGTTTCCTGACCACCAAGTTCTTTTTTATCAAAGATAGCTGTACCTCGTACAAGTCTTTTTGTAGAATAGTTTGAAAGTATTCTAAGAACTACTCTTCCTCCAGTTAATTTTTCAATCAAGGGAGCGACTCCTTCGCACATGGTATTTGTAACATTAGCTCCCATTGCATCTCCAACATCTATTAGAAGCTCAATAATCAGCATTGGGCCAGAATCACTATTTACTTTCTTGCATGTAACTTGTTTTGCACCCTTTCCCATTTTAGAAAGTGTTTTACTTTTTGAATTAGCAAGTTTTAGGATTTCTTTTTCAGATCGTATAACATTAGACATTGCGGATTTTACTTTAACATCGACCACTTGGATTTGACCAATACTGTAAGAATCGTCTGCCTTCATGGTAAATCCTCCTTGTTTTTTTGCTATCTTTGCAGCTTTTGAGGCAGCGGCTATAACAGATGGCTCTTCTATTGCCATGGGAATGAGATGGTCTTTGCCGTTTATCCGAAAATTAGTTGCTATTCCAAGTGGAAGAGAAATTGTTCCTATAGCATTTTCAACCATATTGTCTGCCTCCTTAAATGATATTCCTCCATTCTTTAAGATCGCAATATCTTCCTTTGAGAGACCAGAAAACGAAGCTACTTTTTTTATCCGCTCTTCTCTACTTTTTTGATGAAATTTAGGGATGGAAGAATTTGCCAATTTATTTTACTATCCTCAATAGCTTATCATCTGTCTTGTCTGGAAATCCTCTTCCGTCTGTGTTACCTGTAAGAATGTAAAGATAACCATCTGGTCCCATATTGACATCACGAATTCTGCCCAATCCATCCAATATGATTTTTTGTGATGTAATTGTGTCATTTCCTATTGTTAATTGGTATAGGTTTGTTCCCCGTAAGGTAGCCATTATTAGGCTATTTCCAAGATCAAGTTTACCAGAAGAATAATACACAATTCCTCCCGGTTCTAAGCTTGGGTTATAACAAACTAACGTATTGACATATTCTTTAGAACCTGAACATTCCTGCTCTGGCCAGCCATAGTTTTGACCGGGTTTTATAAGATTAATTTCATCATTTGTAGTAGGACCCTGCTCTGTTTCGTATAGGTTATCACGATTATCCCATGTCAGACCCTGAGGATTTCTATGTCCGTATGAAAAAACTGGAGAGCCTGCTATAGGATTATCTGATGGAATAGAACCATCATCATTTAATCTTAAAATTTTTCCAGCAAGTGATTTTAGATCTTGTGCTGCGTTCTGATTTGTTGCATCACCCGTACCTATGTACAATTTTTTATCAGGACCAAATTTTATAACGCCACCATCATCAAATTCTGCACCAGGGATTTTATCCAAAATAACCTGTGTGTCAGAGAGTCTGTTATTTGATTCAGTTATCCTAAGAACCTTATTCCAAAGCTTATCCCCTTCTTGATATGTGTAAAATACATAGAGATAATGGTTTTTTACAAAATCTGGATGTAATGTTATTCCTAGTAAACCGCCATCTGCAACATCTGCTACTTTCAAGTCTGCAACTGACTCTTTTACTAAAACACCTGCGTCCATAACTCTTATTCTGCCTACCTTTTCAGTAAAGAAAATTTTATCACCTACAAAATCCAAAGACCAAGGCTTTTGCAAGTTTGTTGCAACAATTTGTACAGCTT
>JBGPWD010000143.1:0-2737 GCA_041492015.1 Nitrosopumilaceae archaeon | reverse complement strand
TTTATCTGCTCTAAAGATAGATTTGCATTTCTGGCATCCTATGATGGGATCTGCAAAACTAGAAAGATGACCAGATGCCATAAAAACAGCCTCTGACATTATTTGAGAGCCATCTATTTCCATCATTCTGTCTCTTCTGACAAACTCTCTTCTCCACAATTCAATGAATTTATTTTTTAGACTAACACCAGATGGACCATATTCCCAAAAACCAGCTTGCGCATCTGCATAAATTTCACAGCTGGGAAAATAAAACCCACGTTCTAATGCAAGCTGCACTATCTGATCATAATTCACAACAAATCAACTCCATCACTCGAATCCATATGTAACTACGCTAATTCCTTTACTCTTTCTATGTTTCCAAGATCGTCACGTCTTTCATCTATTGGTGTTTCTAAGATAATTGGAATATTTTTAGAATTAGAAAATTTTATAATTTGAGCAAGACCAATTTCACCAATTTGTCCTAGTCCAATATGTTCATGTCTATCAATATTGCAACCAATCTCTCCTTTAGAGTCGTTTAAATGAACTATTTTGAGTTTCTCAAAACCCACTGCGTTTCCAAACTTTTCAAGAGTCAAGGCAGCACCTTTTTTCGTTCTCAAATCATATCCTGCTGCAAAGGCATGACATGTGTCAAGACAAACCCCAAATCTTTTTTCTGGTTTGAGTTGCAATAGTATGGAAGCAAGCTGTTCAAAATCAGAACCAACACTATTTTTTTGTCCTGCAGTATTTTCAAGAAGTATAGTAACATCATCCGCTGTTTCTTTAGCAGCTTTTGTGAATGCTTTAACTAATTTTTCTATTCCTTTTTTGTCTCCAGTCCCTTTATGGCTACCAAGATGTGCTACGATATAGGGTATGCCAAGTTTACTGCACCTTTTTATCTCATCGATTAATGAGTTCAAAGATCTTGCAAATGGAACATCTTCAGGAGAAGAAAGATTTGGTAAATATGGCATGTGAGCAACAGTTGCAAACCTGTCAATCTTACTTGCTGCAAGTTTTTCTTTAAAACGTGTAATATCATTTTTGGAAAGCGGCTTTGCAGCCCATCCTCTTGGATTTCTCGTAAAAATCTGAAATGCTGAACAACCCATTACTACTGCGTTATCTACTGACCTGTCGATAGAACCAGCTATGGATACATGCAAGCCAACCTGCATGTTGATAATTTAATTGAGGATAATTTAAACTCCTAGGGAGTATTTGAAGCAAAATGATGCCAAACAAATTCTTATTTTGGAAAGATAACCAAATTTTTAAGGCAAAAAGAAACAAAGAAAATGTGTTACAACTTGGCATAAAGGAACTTGCAAAGTATCCATTCCTAGCGGAAACTGGAGATTATCTAAGAGACAAAGGATTCAATCTAGAACAACTATCGGATCCAGATTGGAAACCAGTGATTGAAAAGGCATATGGCAGGATTATTGTTGCTACCACGGGGCAAATTTATGGTGGTGATGTTGAAAACCCCGACTTGGAGATTCTTTCTTTTGTTATTGCTATAATATTACTAAAATCAGCAGGAATCTCTACTCTGAACAGAAGATTTTCCCTTGCAGAAGCAAGAAGAGCAGAAAGGTATCTAGAACAAGGACTTAATGCTTTACAGAAAGATCGCACCATATTAGAAAATCTAAAACTAAAAGAGGAATCAATTCAATCTTCCCTGAAAATAATCCAAGATCTTTTTTCAATTATAGTAGAAATGGAAGATGACAGATTAAAAATTCGTATTGCAGACTATCTCAAACGTGCAGCTCATTTTAATGAGCGAGAATGGAAGCTAGTAAATAGGCGAGTAGAAAATGGCTACGTGTATTTATCTTCACATGAAATAGTCAGACTTGTACGAAAAGAACTTGATGTATATATTAATTCAAAAATACAATCTGTTAGCGTATCATTTATTCCAGAAACATTTCGAGAACGTGTGGCAGATTTGGTATCACTTGCAAAGAAATTTTCTACTACTGTAATTGTTTCCAGTGATTATCCACCATGTGTCAAACATGCAATCGAAGTACTTGATAGAGGAGAAAACTTGCCGCATTCTGGAAGATTTATGCTTGCTACATATCTACTAGCAAAAGGACAAACAATTGAGCAGATTGCTCCATTATTTAAAAATGCACCAGATTACAATGAACGTGTTACAAAATATCAACTTGAACATATTGCAGGTTCATCTGGTAAAGCAACAAAATATTCCTGTCCCTCCTGTGAAAAACTAAAGAGTGAAAATCTTTGCTTTGCTATACCAGAATGCGACGGAATAATAAATCCAGTTCAGTTTGGTACAAGGAGAAAAACAAATGCTTGAAAAAAATGTAAACTTTGTAGAGGCGACTCTGAAAGAATATTACTTTAGTAACTTTGAGCTGATTCACGTTCCCTCTAGAACGTCAGAGCGAGAATTTGGTTATCAAAAATTTAACTCTGGCATGACTAGACACCTTACAATAAAAAATGACAAGGATTTGCATTTTTTACTTATGACGCAAGTACCATCTGACGTTTATTGCTCAAATGCTTGCTACTCTTTTCCAAATCTTCCCATGTCAGAAAAGGATTGGAAAGAAGCAGAATTGATATTTGATATAGATGCAAAGGATCTGAAACTTGATTGTAGAAAGGATCACAGTTGTTTCAAATGTAATTCTTGTCAAAACATAAATGAACAATTATCAAGATGTACTAAATGCAATTCTGACAAATTTGA
>JBGPWD010000004.1:0-14774 GCA_041492015.1 Nitrosopumilaceae archaeon | reverse complement strand
ATCTTTAAGAGCTAATTTATAATCATACTCATATTTCACATCCAAAAAGGAGAGCATTTCGGCAATAGAAAGCTCTGTTCTAGTTCTGAAAAGGTTGCCTTTTCTATCAATATATCTGAAATCAGAATCCAAAATTGCTGAACCTGTTGCCATTTTAGAAAATTTGGTATTCCACTGTATATAAATTCTGTACAGAATTCAAATAAAAAATTATGAATTTTTATTCTATTTGAGGCCTGTTTATGATAAGGAATTTAGGGTTTTTGCAAGGTTGACATCATTCTGCGTTATCCCACCTGCATCATGAGTTACAAGATCTATCTTTATTTTGTTATAAACATTGAACCATTCTGGATGATGATTCATCTTTTCTATATGTAAAGCAGCAGTTGTCATGAATCCAAATGCTTCTATAAAGTCCTTGAAGATGAATTCTTTGTGCAGTTTTCCATTTACTACATTCCACCCAGGCAAATTTCCCAATTCATTTCTTATTTGTTCATCCGATAACTTTGTCATTGTCATGAGATAATTTGGTAAGGCTGTTATTTAACTGTCAAAATAACCACAACTCACTTAGGGTGGTTTTTTTATCAGATACAAAATGGGTAATCTTACATCTGAACTTCATACTCAAATTATTCAATCCATCAAAAGGTCAGTTACAGACAAAAAAATAGGCATATCTTTTTCTGGAGGTGTAGATAGTTCTCTACTTGCAAAAATTTGTGTCGATCTTGGCTATGAAATAACTTTGCTAACCATTGGATTTGAAGACTCGCACGACATAATGTTCTCACAGGAAATATCTAAAATATTTGGATATAATCATAAAATTGAAAAAATAAAATTAACAAATTTTCTAAAAGTTTCAAGAGAGATAAAAAAAATAATTAAAACAGATAATTTATCTTGGTTGGAAAATAGTATTGCGTTTTATTATGTATCTAAACTCGCAAAACATTATGATATAAAAAAAGTAATTACTGCAAATGGTATAGATGAGCTATTCTGTGGTTACAATGCATACAGAAACGCAATAAAATCGGGAGAAGCTGAAGTAATGGAACTCATGGAATCAAAACTTGAAAATGAGATCAAAATGATGAAAGCAGTAAATGAGATTGCTTCTCAATTTGGAGTTGTACTAATACAACCGTTTCTTTTATCAGATTTTATTGAATTTGCCAAAAAAATTCCACTCAAAAATAAAATACATGATTCCGATGATCTTTTGCGAAAACACATAATCCGAGAACTTGCTTTAAAAATAGGAGTTCCAGAAATTTCTTCAAATAAACGCAAAAAAGCTCTTCAGTATGGTTCACTTATACACAAAACGCTAATGAAGATCAGGTAAATTTGGAACAAGTCTTCTTTACTTTTGTGTAGACTCTGGTGATTATCATACTTGATGCTCCCAAACGATTTTCTGGAACAAAAATTTCTTCTATTTCTTTAATGTTAAGATGCGATGCTATTGCAGCATCTTTTTTTACTGCATCTAAAAACTCAAGACCTTTATCAGAAGCCGCAAAAGCTACTCGCTGGATATCTCTATACGCACTTAATCTTGGTACTCCTTTTTTGATTAAGGCATCAAGCACAAATTCGGCAAAAATTTGTCCTTTTGTAATCCCTAGATTTTTCTTCATTCTTTCCTTGTTTACATAAAGGTCAGAAATAATTTTGGTCATGGCTTCTAGCATTTCATCAAGCAAAATAGAACTTGTTGGAATAGTGAATCTCTCATTGGCAGAGTTTGAAAGGTCTCTTTCATGCCATAGCGGGATGTTTTCAAATGATATACTGATTTGACTTCGCAGTATTTTTGATAATGATGTAACGCGTTCACTTTTTGTAGGATTTCTTTTTACCGGGACAGCACTACTTCCCATCTGACCTTTTTTAAAAGGTTCTGCAACTTCTCCAATTTCTGTTCTTTGAAGATTTCGTATCTCTACAGCTATTTTTTCTAATGTTGCACCAATCAAAGCAATACAAAATACATATTCTGCATATTTTTCTCGCGCTATAATCTGTGTTGTGACTTCAGCTGGATACAAAGAGAGTTTCTTTGCAGTCCTTTTTTGAACCTCAAGTGCTTTTGAACCCATAAGAGAACCTGTACCTACTACACCCAAAGTTTTGCAAACCAAAACTCTCTTTTTGCATTCTTCTATTCTTTCTACATGGTTTGACATCTCAGAAGCCCAATTTGCAAATTTTAAACCAAATGCAATGATACTTGCATGTTGTCCATGTGTTCTTCCCACAGCTGGAGTATCTTTAAACTTCATTGCAAGCTTTGCTAGAATAATAGCTAATCTGGCAACCTTTGGTTCTATAATTTTAAAAGCATCTCTTACCTGCATCGAATTACTTGTATCTACAAGGTCATTGCTTGTGAGACCATAATGTACCCATGGCTTTGCAGTCGGTTTGCACAATTCGCTTAGAGCTTCAACCAACGCTGCAGTGTCGTGATCACTTTTTGCTTCAAGCGCTTTGATCCTTTTGGAAGTTACCTTCCCAGAACGTGCCATCATTGCAATATTTTGTGCTGCATTCTTTGGGATCATGCTAATTTCTGCTTGAGATTCTGCTGTAGTTGCTTCTATTTCGAGCTGATACTGAATTTTCTTTTCTTCATCAAAAATTTCCCGCATTTCTTTGGTGCCATATCGTCCACCATCAATAGGTAAAATAGGCATAACAAATTTGAACTCGATAAGGAAAATAAACCTACTTACGTCAACGAAGGAACAATGGACATGTCTGAGCATCCAGATGGGTTTTATCTATAATACTGGAGATGACTCTCAATGGAAAGAAGAATCATTATGACATCTAAAAACGAATGTTAAAGTTATTACAAACAATTGATTATTACATTCAATTACTATTATTGAGTAGTGAAACTTTTAGAACTAGTCTTAGGAGTGGTTCTTCTTCTTGGTTCAACATATGGATATTTTAATTCACCAAATCTCATAGTACAAATACAAAATTACTTAACCGCTTTCATACCACAACTTTTCCCAAGAGTAACTGAAGGAGATCTGAACTCTAATTTTTTAGGAATTAATCATCCGGCGATGGAGAAAATGATTAAAGTTACACAATATGGCTTCATAACTTTAGCAGTTTCTGGTTTGGCGATTTTAGGTTATGGTGTTGTAGCAAAAAAGCAAAACCCATCTACTGCGACAAAAAAATCTCACAACTAGATAATATCGTACGTTGTGATTATGATATATTAAGTAAAGATGGGAGCATAGAAAAAGATCACATAAAACTGTCATTTTTATAATGGATCCTGCATTTTTCCACTGTTATAGATGTCATCAATAATTCCAAAAAAAATTGGCAATATGGAATATAGAATTGAAGCTGATTCCAACCGAGGAATGAAAGTTCCTGTAACGATTTATGCAGATGAGGCATTGATGCAAAAAATGATGACTGATAGAACGATTACTCAAGCAATAAATGTCTCAACTTTATCTGGAGTTCAAAAACACGTCGTAGTTTTACCAGACGGACATGAGGGATACGGATTTCCAGTAGGTGGAGTTGCTGCAATGGATGCCGAAGAAGGAATGATTAGTCCGGGTGGAGTGGGTTACGACATTAATTGTGGTGTCAGACTGATAAGAACAAATCTTAATGAAAAAGATGTAAGGCCAAAACTCAAAGACCTTGTAACAGAACTTTTCAATTCAATTCCATCCGGTGTTGGATCAAAAGGAGCTGTCAAATTGAATTTTTCTGAACTTGATGAAGTATTGGTTAAAGGAGTACGCTGGGCGATAGATCATGGTTACGGTTCAAATGATGATGCAGATGTTTGTGAAGAAAATGGTCAGATAAAAAATGCTGATCCAAATAAAGTATCTCCAACAGCACGAAAACGCGGAGCTCCTCAACTTGGCAGTCTTGGCTCAGGTAACCATTTTCTTGAAGTTCAAAAAGTACAAGAAATACATAACAAGGAAGCTGCAACAAGAATGGGTATCTACAACGAAGGACAAATTACTATTTTGATTCATTGTGGATCGAGAGGTTTTGGTCATCAAGTATGTAGTGATTATCTTAGAATTTCTGAACAGTCATTACAAAAATACAATATCACTTTGGCAGATAGAGAGTTAGCATGTGTACCAAATTCATCTGAAGAAGGGGAATCATATCGAAAGGCTATGTTTGCTGCGCTGAACTTTGCGTGGAGTAATAGACAAATGATCACTCACTGGACAAGAAAGGCCTTTGAACGTGTTTTCAAACAATCTGAGGCAGATTTGGATATGAAACTAGTTTATGATGTTGCTCATAATATTGCAAAGGTAGAAAAACACAAAATCGATGGCAAACTAAAATCAGTAGTGGTACATAGAAAAGGCGCTACCAGAGCATTTCCAGCAGGAAGAGATGAAATACCACAAAAATACCGAGACTTGGGTCAACCTGTCTTTATTCCTGGTTCTATGGGTACTGGCAGCTGGATTCTTTTGGGGCAACCTAACTCAATGGATCTAAGCTTTGGTTCAACAGCACATGGAGCAGGAAGAATGATGTCAAGATCTGCAGCAAGACGAAGCTTTACTGATGTACAAGTACAAAAATCACTTGCCGATAAAGGAATTATCATCAAAGCTCTTACAAGAGAAGGGGTGGTGGAAGAAACACCAGAAGCTTACAAAGACGTGGACGCTGTTGCTAATGTATCACATGAACTTGGAATCGCTACCAAAGTTGCAAAACTTGTTCCAATTGGAGTAATTAAGGGATGACAGAAGAAGATAAGGAATTAGATCTTCTCAAAGCAAAAAGATTGCGTGAGATGCAAAAAAATATCAGCGAACAACAAAAACAAGAAGACCTAAAGGCACAGAAACTTTCTTCACCAGACGTTCCTTCTCCAAGGGAAATTCTTATAAAACAATTGGGTTATCGAGGTCTGGAAGTTCTTCAAAATGCAGAAACCCAATTTCCAAATGAAACTCAATTAGTTGTAGCCAAGCTTGCTGAGCTTATTCAGTCAGGAGAGGTTACAGAAACAATTGATGGTGGAAAACTACTTACTCTTTTCCGTTCTCTTGACATTAGAGTACGAGTAGAAACTACTATTCATGTAGAAGAAGATGGAAAGCTTGTTTCGTGGTCTGATAAATTGAAAGAACGCACAATGGAAACTGGCGAAAGCTCTTCGCAAGAAACTTCTGAACAAAACACTCTGTAGTCTTCAGATATAATTAACACAGAATAACACAAGATCGAAATCTTGGATCTGCTATTCAAAGAATACATGGCTTTAGGAAGATTTAGTTAAAGACAAAAAGAGGTAAAGAAATGAATATGCTATGAGCTATAAGGCAGTAACTGTTGAAATTGCGACAACAAAATATCAAAGTGATAAAGAACTTGTTTCATTAGCAATGGAAAGCCTTCAATCATTATGTGGAATAAAAGATGGTTTTTTGATCAGTGATCCAATAGAAAGATTTGGATGGGCTTTTTTTAAAATATTATTCAAAGGAGAATTGCTTTTTGCTATGCAACAAAAACTTGCTGATCAGATTACAATCTCCAAAGGAAAAAAATTTGAAGATAAATTTGTTAATTTTCTAATGAACTTTTTTGAATATAAGAATTGTAAAGTAAGAGTAAAACTAGTAGAAGATTAAACTCTTCTTCCTCTTTTACCGCCCTTCTTGCGGGTTGTGTCATGGGGAATTGGCGTTACATCCTCAATTCTTCCAATCTTAAAACCGCCTCTTGCTAATGCTCTTATTGCTGCTTGGGCTCCAGGACCTGGAACTCTGGCACCTACTCCGCCGACTGCTCTCACTCTAATGTGAAGACCAGTAAAACCTCTGTCATGTGCAACTTCAACAACAGCACCTGTAGATTTCATGGCTGCATATGGTGAAGATTCGTATCTATCTGCATTTACATGCCGTCCTCCTGAACTAATTGCAACAGTTTCAGCACCTGAGAGGTCTGTAATATGAACAATTGTGTTGTTATAACTACTATAGATATGGGCAATTCCCCATTTTTCTTTAACTGCTTGTTCTGACAACATTTCAAAAGCACGCTATGGGTTTAAAAAACATTAGGATTTGAAATGAAGCCAACCACAATTTTTTACAGGAATTAGTTTATTTTCTTGACAGAAAACAACGCGTTTGCCCTTTGTAACATATCCAATTTCACACAAGGGAATTTTGTGTATTTTTGCAATTTGTCTAACTCTTATCAAATTGTGTTTTGAGACTGTAGCTACTATTTCATATTCTTCACCGCCGCAAAAAATAAGATCAGTTAATTTTATTTTGTTTGTCTCTGCGAACCATGCCACTTCAGGGTTGGTAGGAAGTTTTGTAATCACAAATTTTTTTCTACTCTGTCTACTCATTTCATTTAGAGTAGTAGAGAGTCCATCACTTGAATCCATTGAAGATGAAATATAGTTTGCAATTTTCAAGCCAAATTCTAATCTGGGAGTTGGCCTGTTGACATATTTTCTACATTTCCAGGTAAACTTTGAATCTGCTTTTAAATGATTGAGAAAAATTTTCAAACCAGCGGAACAATAGCCAAACGGGCCAGATGTAATAATAACATCATTTATCTTGGCACCATTCCGTTTGATTATTTTTTTTGAAATCCCAAACATGGACACATCGATAACTATTTCCTTTCCCTCATTTACATCTCCTCCAACAATTTTGACTCCAAATTCTTTTGATGCCGTGGAAAAGCCAGAAGCTAACTCCTTTATTTTGGATCTAGAAAATCCTCTTGGAATTGCAAGAGAAATTGTAGCATACTGTGGCCTTACACCCTTACATGCAAAGTCACTCACACAAGATACCATGCTTTTTCTAGCAATCTCCTTAATTTTCATACCTGGCGGTACATCTGTACTTTCAACCAGCATGTCTGATTTGGCTATGACAGTAACTTCATTCATTCTTAGAATTTCTACATCCTCAGGTACAAAATTTGACTTTTTTCCAAAACTTTGCTGAAATATCCTAATTACTTCTGCTTCGTCGAGCTTGCTCATAGCTTTGATTTACCAACTTTGTAACTTGTTTTTGAATATCTTTTGCTTTCTTCAAATCATCTGATTCGGTAGATATTCTTATAATATGTTCAGTATTAGATTGTCTCACTAATACCCAACTATCTTCATCAATGATTGATTTTATCCCATCAAGTGTAATTATCTTGCTGTATTGTTTTCTCATTTTGTCTAACAAAATTTGTAACGTTTTTTTATGAAACTTTGATTCTACCTCAACTTTTGATCTCAATTGAATATACTGCTCCATGAATTTCATAACATTAGCAAAGGTTTTGGTTCCAAGCATAGAAGCTATCAACCCACTAGTCAATAGACCGTCTCTACACATATTGAATTCTGGTAAGATGAACCCTGCACTACTTCCTTCACCTCCAGCCTGTGCGTTGGTCTTTAACATTAAATCAACAACATTCGCTTCTCCTACTTTTGATCGTTGAACTTGACCTCCATGTGTTTTAATGAATTTCTCAACAGAAACACTCGTATCTATACTTAGAACAAAACGCTTGTATCCTATCTCAAGGGCTTTTGCAACACCTAACCCAAGAGTAACATCTGGTGCCTGCTTCTTTCCATTTTTTACAACTACTAGTCTATCGCCATCCAGATCAAAGGCAAATCCTATGTCACATCTTTTTGTTGCCAAATTTAATTCCCCAAGATCCTCATATGTAGGATCAGGACCATGAGAAGAAATTCCAGGCTTTCCATTAATTTTCTGTATATTACAACCGAGCTTTTCTAGCATTTTTGGTGCAACTTCAAATGCTGCTCCGCCCCCAATATCTATGGCAACTCTTGGTGATCCTTTTACCTTGCCAATTAATTTTATGACATCTGATATATATCTGGAATTTGATTGGAACTCAGAACCTATTTTTTCTTTTGAAAACTTGCTTTTCCGTGTAATCTGTTTTAACTCTTTTTCGTTTATGCCTCTTCCATCTATAATGAATTTGAGACCATTCCATTCCAAAGGATTGTGTGATGAAGTGATTATTACGCCACTACCATATTTTCTGGACTCTCTAAAAGCAACAGGCGTTGGTGCAATTCCTAAATTATAAACGTCCAGTCCTCTTTCCATCAAGGAGGCAATAACAACTTCACTCAAAATTTTACTTGATGGTCTTGTATCTTGAGCAACAACACATTTTTTTGATTTTACTAACAAAGAAAAATTCTGACAAAATTTTATTATGTCACTAAGGTTCAGATCATGACCAAAAATTCCTCTCACACCAGAGATGGATACTTTCAACGAATCCAAAGCACAAAGGCTTTTTATAAACTCTGATGACATTGCGAACGTGCCTCGATAGCTCAGCCTGGTAGAGCGAACGCCTCGTAAGCGTTAGGTCGTGGGATCGAATCCCATTCGAGGCTTTATCGTTAAAAATTCGAAATCTATTTTTATCATTTTTCTATTAAAATTATTGCTTAATTTGATTAGTAAGGGAAAATCTATACTCTAGTACTATGTTTCAGATTCCTCTAGGTTTTCTATGTCTACTTCGAGTTCCTTACCCAATCCCTTCCACCATACTGAAATCTCTGTCACGTTTTTCCTCTTCACTTACACCAAGATCCACCTTTATAGATCTGTCGGTTCTTTTCTATTTGATTAATTTTAAATAAAAAATTCGTTTGTATAAATAAAAAGCATGATCGATCAAAAAATTTATTCAAAAATTTTCAAATATTTTTTTTATTAGATTTTTTCTTTTTTGCTCTGTACATGACAATTGCTAAAGTACCAACAGCACAAGGCCAAAAAAGACTCCACATGGGACCACTTGCTCCGCCGCCAAACATAGCATAAATCATACCTACAATCAAAGCAAATCCAATGGCTTCAAGTACTTTACTCATAAATTTCTAAAATCTGAGTATTATATTAAGTTCAAAACTAGACTAGTTTTAAAATATTTTTCTGAAAACTGTCCTGATTTAAAGATCTAAACCAAAGGAATCTGCAAGGCTTTGAAAGTTCTTGTACGATTCCAAATATTGTTTGCCCTTTGGAGTTATCACAAAGGCATTTTTACCATCATATTCAATTTTGTTTATCAGGTCTGCGCCAGTAAGATTATCGATAAATTTGCTTAGTCTAGAATGTGAAAGATTTGCTTTTGTCAGAAGGGATGTTACATTTATGCCACTTAGCCCACTTTCTTCAGTAACTGTAAGTAAATCCCTAACTATCTGCATACTAGTTCTATAGGTAACCATATTTACGGAATATTATATCTGGTGATATAAGGGTATTACGCTGATCTTCTATTCTTATACGCTACGGAGGTCATAATTGCCCTTGGTCTAAAAAATACGAGGTAATGCAAGAGTTTTATCTATTTTTAATGCACTAACAGTGTGAATTTTGAATGTGTCAAAGATTGTTCAAAATGTTGTATTGAACGAGAATATTATCCTACAATAAAGTTTGGCAAAGTTGGCGTTCTAATTTTACCCGAAGAAAAGGAGAAAATAGAATCATATGCAAAAAACCACAATCTAAAAATCACAATTCTCCCTCGTATTGGTATTTCACATGAAAAATCTGATGGACCCACAACAATAATTGCATACCAGCTTATGGGAAAAGAATCAAACGGCAATACTTGTCCTTTTTTGGATACTGAAAGCATCGAAAGGGCTCCTCATGGTGGCTATATGTGTAAGATATATCAAAATAGACCTCTTGCTTGCAAAGCATATCCTGTAATTGAATCATCATCTCCCATAGTCTTGGATTCAAAATGCAAATTTTGTGAAAGTTGTGGGTCTACTGCAACGAACGTAAATCAAGAAGTGAGATCACTTGTTAAAATAAAAAATAAAATGACAACTAATGCTCCTTTTGTATGGCGATATGCTACAGGTATAGGAGACGAATCAAACAAAAATGAAATTACAACTGGTTGGTTTTTAGAAATTTAAGATTTATTTACTCTTTCATGAGTTCCTGGATAGGATTCAGAGATTTTTTTTGAGTAACATTTACTACACAAAAATCCTTTGACATTCCATTTTTCCATTGGACGATAGGCATGATCCAATGGTCCATTACATAAGGAACACTTTTGCTCTTCTTTCAAAACTATAACATTCCTCAATTTTCGTTATAAAAATCATGTTAAATACTACTATTTTATAGAATAAAATCGCGGTAGACTGGATGGCTAGATGCGGACCTCCTGCAAGAGACCTTATCGGTCACCCATCTGCCGCTATTTATTTAAAAAACTTAGAAAAGATCCTGCACTATCTTTTTTATACTGTTTATTTCGTCTTCTTCTTGTTTTATCTTCTTCTCAATTACTCGTACCATAGAGTCCTGCCAGACGTGATGAGAAAAGAAATTATGGTATGTGTTTGCTGCAGTCATTTCATCATCTACCACTGTATCTTCTAGAAATTTTGTTACTACTATATCGGTGAGTTTTAAAATCCGTTGATTTAGTTTGAAACTCTTGAAAACTGGTTCAATCTTTGCTATGTCTTCCTTGAAATCTCCTTTTGTAAGTAAAATTTTTTCATGTAGGATCTTAAAGTATACTGCTACAAAAAAGAGTGTTGCATATCTCTTTGTCTTATGACCGCCCTTCTTTCCATAATTTAGTATTCTCTTGGCATATTCTTTTACAAGATATGGATACAAAAGTAATCTTAAATCATCTTTCAGCTTTTCATTGAAGACTTCATCATATTTACTACCACGTGGCAAAAATTGGGCAGGAGAACTATATGATTCTGTAGGACGTTGTTCTATTCCAGCTACAAATGCTTGTATGGCATCTTTTGCAACAAATACTTTTTTGTGATTTTCGAGAAGATACTTGTTATAGGTTGAATCTCCACCGAACTCACTTTGCTGTGATTTTGATTTGGAATCAAAAGAGCCAGCTTGAATCTCATAGAAATATCCAAAGTTTTCCATCTGTGATTTAATAGATTTGTGGAAATCCATGAGAGAAACTAAATCTTTTCCTCTTACTGCATTTTGAGAATTCCTGTATTTTGTAATGTTATTTTGATCCTGTTCATCAGCAGCTTTGATGATTGTTACCGTTATACTGCCATCCAGATTATGTGTGCGTTTTGCATGATCCAAAATAGAATTCGATGTTTGAGCTCCATTCACTATTTGTGGTGCATGTAAAAGTACAGAGTTTTCCTCTAGCTCTTCAAAATCGCTTACAACAATCGTGATTCCGTTGTTATAATAGAAAAATTTGTGAGGTGATTCTTGAAGTGTCTCTCTTAGACCTTTATTCACCGTTGTTTTGAATTGCATCCATTGTCTAATATTAGATTCAAAAACATAATCTCGGTTTTTTGTTACAAAGTTTGTTAATTCCCTCAGCTTTAAAATTCCAAGCAAAGTGTTTTGATATCTTAATTTACTTTCAAGTTTTATGGAAGCTTTTTTACCTGCAGCTGGTTTTTTTATTCTATCCCAAAGTCGTTGAACGATTATCTCAATATCAAATATCTCAAGAGAATCCTGATTTTGATATTCTACTTTTTGATCAGTTACATACACACATTCAATTTTTAGATTCTTTTCTCGAATTTGAGTTACCAAACGAGCTAGTTCTGGACGCATTTTTGAAATTTCTTTGTACTGTAAATTCCTGACATCTTCTTTGAATTTGGCTATAGCTTCCATAGAATGAGAAGTACCATACTTGGATTGAAAGAGGTAAATTTTATCGTCAGAAAAATCAACAGGAAGATATGCATCTATGCCAAGATCATTTGCACCATCTACTATCGCATCTGTAGCATCATCTTCGGTTGCTTCAAAAACCCTAGTAAGCACCCAATGAAGAAAGTTATGTCCTTTTTCTACTTCACTTTGAGCATCTTCAGCATATTCTCTTATACTGTCTCGAATATTTTGTGCAAAACCCTCAAGAGGTTGTCCGTTTGTAATTTGTTGCAAAACGGGACGGGCCCCAGGAATGAATTCTAATAGACCGTTGTATCTTTCCGTCAAATTACACATGGTTAGAATTGGTGTATTTAGAAAAGTTGGTTATTATGATATTAATTACAAAGGTGAGGAAGGGATTCGAACCCCTATAGATTCGCTTTGCAGGCGAACGCATAGCCGCTCTGCCACCTCACCGCACTCAAAAAAGCTTTCAATGAACAATTAAATCTTTTAGATTAGAATTTTGCAAATTGTTTTGCAGCAAGCCTGACATCTTCTGCTTTTATGGTCTTTCTTCCTGCATGTACTGACATCTCAACGGCACTTTTTGCTATTGCAACGCCAATCTCTTCTAGAATTCTTCTTAATTCATCTGCTGATTCATCACTAACTCGTTCTGCTCCTGATTTCTTTAAAATACGATACATTACAGAAAGGCCAAATTCAGATGCTGACATGTGATGGTTTTTCTTAACTTTCATAAAAGACTTCAAGTGGAAAAAAACCTACGTAGGAATCGATTTCTACAGACTAATCTAATATCAAATTTTTACCTAATTGTATCTGTTACTATTTTAAGGACAAAAACAAAGATTTCGCATGATCTGGCTTACCGATGTTCATATACATCTCTCCGATGACGAATTTTCAAAAGATATTCCATTTATTCTTAAATGCATGGATAAATTGAAAATACGAGCTTGTTGTGTTTCTGTAGATCTTAAAAGCTCGGAAAAAACACTTGAGCTTGGTCAGAAAAGTAATCTGATATTACCTTTTGTCGGCGTTCATCCTGAGAATGCATCCTCCAATGATTTAGAATCTGTTGTAAAGCTAATAGAAGAAAAGTCAAAATATATTTCAGGAATTGGTGAGATTGGACTTGACAAAACATATGTTTCAGATTTAGATGGATTCAAAAATCAGGAATTAGTTTTTCATAAAATGTTATCTATTGCTGAAAAACTGGGAAAACCTGTTTCCATCCATTCTAGAGCAACGTTAGATGAAATATTAACTATTTTGCCGTCATATTCAATTTCTGGCATCTTGCTACATTGGTTTGCAGGTAGTAAAAAACAACTAAAAACAGCAATGGAACGCAATTATTTTGTTTCCTATGGACCTGCAATGGTATATGCAAAAGATAAACAAGTTTTACTTTCGGAAACTAATGCAGAAAGAATTCTTGTTGAAACAGACGGTCCTGTTAAATTCTCACGATGTTTTGGATTCAAAGTAGGGCAAATAGCATTTCTTCCAAGTGTTGTATTTTGTGCTGCAAAAGTCTTTCATATACCATATGATGATATGGCTTATCAAATTGAACAAAATTGCAAGCACTATCTTGGTGTATAGGTATAAAAAACCCCTACTGCTCATGAATGCGTGAACAGAATCAAACGAATTTCAACAGAAGTATTGACACTCTATAAAGAGAAGTTTGGAACTGATTTTGCACAAAATAAAAAAGTACTTGATCAAATTGCTATTGTTCGATCTAAAGGACTCAAAAATGAGGTTGCAGGATACATTACAACATACATTAAACGCGAAATTGAGGAACGAAATGAAAAAGAAGCTCAAAGAATAGACGCGAAAGAATCTGTTCAAGAACCAGAAGAACTACACGAAGAAGAAATACTCAATTAATTTTATACTTTAATTTACTCCTTTTACCTATTTAATCAAAAATTCAATATAGGTAAGAGGCTACTTTCAACTGATGATAAAGATAAAACTTCTAGGAGGAGCAAAAAAATCCTTTCCTACGGATAACTTTGATATTGAGAATGATTCATTGACAGTCTCCCAATTAATACAACTCCTTCAGAAAAGTGTTCCAAAAGACTTGCCTCAATTAGATATAAAAAATATTTTAATTGCAATCAACGGCATTGACTCATCTACATTGGAAGATCTGGCAACCGTTCTTAAAGATAGGGATGTAGTAAGCATAATCCCTGTGGTTCATGGCGGTAAAATATGAAAAGAACTTGGTTAGATATCTTCAAAACTAGAATAGAGTTGGTAGAAATAAAAAATGACTTGGATGATCCAATAAAACTTCTTGAGGATTTACGTCAAAAACATAAGGATTTGATAATTCAAGGTATACGATCTTCTTATATTCTGAACTTAGATCATGCAAAAAAAGTTATTACAATTTCACTTGCAGCTCAAAAAATCGGCAGTATGCTTTCAAACAAACCTGAAACAGACCTTTTGATGCGGTTTGCCTGCACTAGACAGATTAGCGAAGCAATTCAAAAAGCAGGTATAAAAAAACGAGAAAATTTTATTTTGATAGTAATTGGAAAAAATTCTTCTCTTAACCAACTATATTCCGAATTAAGGCAAATTATGACACCGATCTCTTTTACAAAGAATAAATTTGATTTTCTAAAAAAAGAGTTTAGAATATCTACAAAACAATTACAATCAGTTATTTCTCCTACACCACTTGAGGACTTGCTTGCAGAGAAATCAGCTGTTCTATTCCGATAAGCTCCGTTTCAATTTTTGAGTACTTAGAATATCATTTTCTTTTAATACTGAAATACCTGTTTTATTTCCAAGAATTTCTACTAGTATCACCCAATCAAATTTTTCAAGAGATACTTTGTTATGTATTTTATCTGCAATAGCGTCAATTATCTCCTTTGTTGAAATGGAAGAATGTCTTTTTTCCACTGTTATTCTATAGGTTTCTTCTGTTCTCATTATTTTTGAGTGGTT
>JBGPWD010000048.1:0-5788 GCA_041492015.1 Nitrosopumilaceae archaeon | reverse complement strand
CTCTTACTGCATCTTCAAGTGGTTTTATTCCACTATGATAACACATCTGCCCAAGTGAAAAAGCCGCTTCGTGTCTTACAAGCTCGTCAGGATCATTTTTTAAAACCGCGGCAACATATGGAATCATTTCTTCTCCTCCAAAATCTACCAGAATACATACTGCTCTTGTCCTTATGACAAAGTTTTTGTGAACCAAAAGTTGTATGAAATACTCTCTGTCTTTTTTTTCATACCTTTCCTCCATCTCAGATAAGAGCTCAAGTAGTGTGCTAGGAATAACTTCCATGCACACAATTTTATAAGCGAATATTTATTCATTGATAACATGTCACGCTTACGATATTGGAAGCTTTCTGCAGATGAATTTAGACAAGCACAGTATGATCCAAAAAAGGTACTCATATGGGAGATAAAATGCACCAAAGATGATCAAGGAACCCATTTTGGAGTATTTTGCTATAGAAATGGAACACCTTGGGATTACACTTCAGTTCATGGAATAGTATTCTATTACAACCAGATAAAGCGTGATGAGGTTGAAAAAATAACCAAATTCTTAAAGGACAAGTTTGGGGGAGAGCAAGCAGAAAAAGGGGAACGTGTATTTTTGAAAAATTCTCGTGAGATTTATTTGTCAAAGGATGTTGCAGACCTTGCCGCAGAGCTTGAAAAGACATTTGAAGTTAGCACCGAACTCACTGTTGAACTTGAGAATTTTTCCGTACCAGAACAGGAACAAAGCAATCTTCCCGCCAATAAAATACTGCCCATTCCTGGCAAGTAGACCTATTTCTCTAAATTCTTTCTCAGTTTTTCATATTCTTCTTGTGGAGTTTTTTTAATAGGTTTCATTCCCTGTTTGTTTCTTGGTTTTGATCGTACCATGCAGTTACAACAGTTACAATATAGATCTACGGTGTAATCAGTTGCAGGATTTTCTTCTTTGTCATGACATCCTTGTCTTGTTATAAAAATCCTACAAATCTGGCATCGTACCTGACCTGACAAATAACGGCTAGTTCCATCTCTTGGTTTTCTTACCTTGTATTCTTTACAAACGCCTTTGCAAATGCCTTTGTCTTTGTACATGTTTAATTCCGAATAAAGAAGAATAAATTTCCATGCATCATCTTAAACTAATTTCCAACAAATTATAACGTACAATATAAGTAGGGACGAACCTGATTTATCGACGAAAAGAGAGAATTAATATGGTTTTGACCATTTTTTGATATCCAATGGGTGAATTAAGACAAATAAACGAACATCTCGAGGAGCTTAGAAAACGCGTACTTAGAATGATCATTGCAGTAGGAATTATCACTTTCGTTATACTTGGTTTTCATCTAACACCTTTTGTTTACAATGGAACAACGTTGTACTATCCAAACCCAAATCCCTTTGACAACATGGCTGCACAAGTTACTGTTGCAATGAAACATCAATTATTACCATCAACGGTACAACTAATCCAAACAGCGCCTGGACAGGCGTTTTTTGCCCAGTTTTATGTCGCAGTTTTACTTGGAATTGTAATTGGAATGCCAGTAATTGTAAAAGAATTTGTTGGATTTTTAGCTCCCGCATTAAACAAAAAAGAAATTCATATAATCAGAACTATAACAATTCCAGCAGTTTGCCTCTTCATAGCTGGTTGTGTTTTTTCATATTTTTTTGTCACACCATACATTTTGGAATTTCTTTACAAGTATGGCCAATCATCAGAGCTGTTAACTTTCCTTAATGTTGTAGATTTCATTACTTTTGTACTACAATTTCTTTTATCATTTGGAATTTCGTTTCAGCTTCCATTAATAATGTATGCAGTTTCTGCTTCAGGATTGATAAGTGAGAATTTCTGGCGAAAAAACATCAGATATGCTATCATCGCCATTGTTATTTTAGGTGCAGCCATTACACCTGATGGAAGTGGTATTACCATGTGGTTTGTTTCAGGTCCCATGATAGCATTATATCTCATAGGCATGGTTTTTGCTGAACGTCGTGCAAAACAAATTGCAACACTTAAATCTTAAGATGCTCAAATTATACACATATGGGTTATGAACAAATCCTTATAGTTGTCATAGTCATAGCAGCAATAATTTTTGGTGCAAAAAAGATTCCAGAGCTTGCGCGCACCTTTGGCAAAGCAAAAGGAGAGTTTGAGAAAGGAAGACTGGAATCAGAAAAAGAACTCAAGGACTTTAAAGATAAAGAAGATTTAAAATAAAAAACGCTTTTTTATCCACAAAATAGAGATCATTATATGATAAAAAGATCAGACATTCAGAAAATTGTCAATGAATATTCTGGTCTTACCGTGGGCACACTTGGTAGCCATTCTGCGCTTGAAATAATGGATGGTGCAAAAGATGAAAATCTTCAAACTTTAGTTGTTTGCCAAAAAGGACGCGAAGTCCCATACAAAAGATTTCCCAGAATTGCAGATGAAATCATAATTGTAAAAAAATTCAAGGATATGCTTTCTCCAAAAATTCAAGCAAGATTGCGTTCTGAAAATACTATAATTGTGCCACACAGAGCACTAACTGCTTATCTTGGATATTCAGGTGTAGAAAATAGTTTCAAGGTGCCCATTTTTGGAAATCGAGCTTTGCTTCAAGCAGAGGAACGTTCACACCCAAAAAATCAATATTATCTGCTTGAAAAAGCCAAGATAAAACACCCTAAACTATTCAAAAATCCCAAAGATATTGACAGACCTGCTATTGTAAAAGTACAGGAAAAATCCCGTAAACTGGAGAGGGCTTTCTTCAATGTTTCATCTTATTCTGAGTACAAAAACAAGACAGAAACTAAGATCCGACATGGACTTATTTCAAAAGATGCGCTAAAAATTGCCAGTATTGAAGAACTTGTAATAGGAACATACTTTAATTTCAATTATTTTCACACTCCCATTTCGGATGAGGTTGACTTTCTTGGCATAGAGAGAAGATTGCAAACAAATCTGCATGATTTTAATTCTCTTCCAGCCCGCCAACAGCTTGAGATAAACATAGAATTGCAAAATATAGAAGTAGGTCACACTCCTGCAAGCATAAGAGAATCACTTTTAGACAAAGTTTTGTCTGCTGGAGATAAATTTGTCAATGCCGTAAAGAAAGAATACCCACCAGGGATCATTGGTCCGTTTTCATTGCAAAGTGTAATCACACGAGATTTGGAAATCGTAGTTTATGATGTTTCTCTTCGAGTTCCTGGAAATCCAATTCTTGCTACAACTAGTCCCTATACAAAATACAAGTACGGAGCTACATTTGGAGTTGGACGTAGAATTGCAATGGAGCTCAAACAAGCTCAGCAAGAAGGAAGATTAGAAGAAATAGTTACCTAGGCTTCCATCTTTTCTTTTAAAAGATTTTTTCTTACCAAGATTGGAACGTTATAAAATGATGCAAGAGCTATTGCATCGGAAGCTCGGTAGTTTCTCATGACCAATTCAGTCTTTCCCGTAAAGTACAAGTTTGCACGTAAAACGTTTCCACTTTCATAGACTTTAATTCTGACCAAGAGCAGTTCGTTTAATTCCGAAATCTCTTCAATCATGTTGTAAATTGTTGGGATTGAATCTCTCTGTCCTTCAATGAAATTTGTGATGTGTCTAGCTACTTCTCCCGAAAAGGCTCTCATGTGGAACTCCTTTCCGTCGTCTGATCTTAGAATCAGCAGTCCCTCTACACCGTAGGGATCAACGAACCCCACGTATGTTATTTTCGTGTCGACATAGTCGGAGTCCTGAATCTCATCAATCTTCACGATTAATTTCTATCACTCAATCATTGCAGATAAATCCTTTGGAAAAAAACAGATACAATTTAATGTCAGCAAAGTTCGCCTTGAAATATTGGAAAAGCAAACTACGACACAGCGTTCTTATCGCACCTTGATTATCGTGGGTTTTGTAGCCATTGCTGCTTCGTTTTTAGTTTATACAAAAAATGATTCAATTTCAGTTACCCCTGCAGCAATGCCAGCCTTGCAAAGACTTGCCGTAGCTACGTATGTTATTCTTTTCATGTCATTTGGTGCCATAGGTTGGGGGTTGTATAGATTTTACAAGATCAAAGTAGCAACAGCTGACAATTCTATTTCTTCAATAATTGCAAATACGATAAATAGTAAAAGATCAAAACAAATCTTTGTTGCAAGTGCTATCGGTTATGGAATATTTTTTGCACTGGCTTCTGGAATAATACTTTACAAACCAGAGCTAAATGCTACAGATTATGGATTTGCAGTTCCACATGCAGAGATTGCACCTTGTTGTGATCTTCCCGGCTACATGCCAATGATTCTGGCATTTTTTACTGAACATGTGGGCTTGCAGATAATTCCGTTAAACTTTGTTTTACTAGTGGCGGTGTCGTTTCTAGTAGGTCTTAACTTTACAATGTCTTCAAAAACATTTGCAATGTCAAGAAAGGGAAAGAGTCTTGGAACTTTTGGAGCCATAACTGGGCTCTTTGTAGGGTGTCCAACATGTGCAGGCACTGCCTTCACAATGCTCTTTGGCTTGGGAGCTAGTGCCACTGGCGTTACATTATTTTTAACAAGTTTTGAAGCACAACTTCAAACTCTTTTTATTGCCATATCAATCCCAATTTTACTTTTTACACCCCTTCTCATGGCAAGAAAAATCAGATCCCATCTTGGAAGCTGTGCGTTAGATTCTAAACAGTAATCTTTGTCACTTTAGGAGTCTTCCAATCTCCAATGTCAAAGCCATCGCGTCTAAGATATTTTAGAGTAAGTTTGTAGACTAGCTCATCATGATCAACAATTTCTAAAATTTCTGTCCATGAAACAACTCCTGTTTCATTAATTTTTTTAGCAAGCTGCACACAAATTGTTTCAGCAATTTGCCTACACTGGTCAAAAGTCTTGCCGTTTTTATACGCTCGTGTACGTATATCACAACTATCCATGCTATGTTCATCACATACTGTAATAAAAAGTTCAATTACGTAGAATAATAATTACTGTTAATACATGTTAATAGTTTTGAAATAACATTGGTTTCAATAAATCCCCTCCAAGTTTTTTTATGGACGTTTAGAAGAAATGAAAAGGATGTTGTCAATCTTTACAACTCCCTATCCCCCATCATGCAGATTGCTACTGGTAACAATATGCTCAATTTTGGATACTGGGTTGATCATGCAGTAGATCCCCAAACAGCACAAAATAAACTCTGTGAATTAATTGGAAAGATTTCTGATTTGAATATTGCAAGAACAGTTTTAGATATAGGAAGTGGATTTTCTGCACCGGCATTTTATTGGAAATCACAATACAAAGATATCAACATCACATGCATAAACACCAATTTTCAGCAATTATTATTGGCTACAAAATTATCTGGCAGTATCATTACAGGCCAAAAAGACAGCTCTACTTTCTTACCAAATAACGACATGAGATTTGTAAATGCCACATCTACCTCATTGCCACTAGCTGACAATTCTGTTGACAGAATAATTGCTTTAGAATCTGCACAGCACTTTAAGCCGTTTGATCAATTTATCCGAGAATCTAAAAGAGTTCTAAGAAAAGAAGGATTACTCGTAATTGCCATTCCTGTTATTAAAACTCCCGTAAAATCATCATTATTTATCAAACTTGGAATTCTTTCATTAACTTGGGCATCAGAACACTACAATCTTGACCATATCAAATCTGCAATAATTACAGAAGGGTTCAACATAAGTGAGATCCATCTCATAGGAACTCATGTGTATAATCCTTTAGCGGATTATTACAT
>JBGPWD010000102.1:0-3492 GCA_041492015.1 Nitrosopumilaceae archaeon | reverse complement strand
TTGGGAGTTCATCTGAGGTTTACAAGAACCCAAAACATCCGTACACACAAGGTCTTCTTCAATCAATCCCATCGTTGAAAGAAAACAAAAAACCACAATATATCAAAGGAAATCCTCCCACTTTGCTAAATCCAACTCAAGGATGTAGGTTTTATGACAGATGTCCACACGTGATGGAAAAATGTAAGAAAGATCCTCCTAAAATTAAAACAGACTCGGGCTATGTCCAATGTTGGCTCTACGAATAATTTTGAAATGTAATTTAGTTTAAACGATATTTCAAACGATTTTATTTTGAAGTTGCTAAAAATAGATTATTTTTAAAATCATTACGGTGCATATTGTGCATAATTTGCGCCACTACCAATATTACACGTTCTTGGGTGATCGGCATCATAACAACCTACAATTTTTAGATTGACTGCTTCAATCCCCGCTTGTATCATGACATTTCTATCCCTTCCATTGCTATCAGTTGTTTGCGTATTATCAATACCAACATAATGTTGCCCAGTAGATACATTCATTTCTTCAAGCATTGCCAACGCTCTTGCCTCAGAATCGGCTAAGGTTTTCACAATATGTGCTTGTCTGTCCCTTCCACTCTCATCAGTTGAAACACTTGTCAAGCCAGCATAATTAGTAGTCAAACTGGCCAATTGTTCTGATAAATCAGCATTTTCTTGTTCTAGTTTAGCAATTGCTTCTTGAATCATGACATTTCTGTCCCTTCCATTGGTATCAGTTGCTTGCGTATTATCAATACCAACATATTTTGGTTGTATACTTGCTAATGCTTCTATTATTTTGATATTATTTTTATCCATCTGTGCTTGTGCCAATGCAATACTAGTGTTTCTATCAATGTGTACTGTTTCATCTGTAGGAGTATTTGTCAAGCCAGCATAACCTGTTGAAAATTTGTCCAAGCCCAAAGCATGAATTTCACCAAAAATTGTTATGCCTTTTGCAGCCGCATATGTCTGTCCATAAGCAATGTTAGCATTCCTTTCATTGTAAACTGTTTCATCAGTTGGAGTATTAGTCAATCCAGCATAATGAGTACTTTGATCTAATGGTAAGGCATGGGTATGTTCATATTTTTGTAAAGCCCTCGCTTGTCCAACGGCTGCAGCCTTTTGGATATCACTCCAGCTATCATCAGCAGATGCCAAATTGACAAGGTATTGACCACTAAAACCTAACAGCAAAATAGCCATTAAACCGGCTACTATCTTGATTTGCATGTTTTGTATCATATTTAATGGGTTTTAAAACCTTGCGATGTATAAGATTTTACTGTAATGATCGCTTGATATAATTCCGATTTCTTAGTATTGTATTGGAAGAGATCCTTTCAGTACAAAATTTAACCAAGTACTTTGTTTCAAAGAAAGGAATTTTTTCTTCGTCTGAAAAAATAGTCAAAGCTGTTGACGGCGTATCCTTTTCTTTAAAGAAAGGCGAAGTCTTTGTTCTTGCTGGAGAATCGGGGTCTGGCAAAACAACTACTGCAAGACTTATTCTTCGTGCAATAGAACCAGATTCTGGAACGGTTTTTTTCGATGGTATAGAAATTGGCAAACAAAGTAAAACCCTAGATAAGCTAAGAATGCAATGTCAGATAATACACCAAGATCCCTATGCAGCTATAAACCCTCGGATGAAGATATCTGATATAATAATGGAGCCACTTGAGATTCACAAAATTGGAACTAGACAAGAAAGAAAAAAGATGGTAATTGATGCGCTTCAAGAAGTAAGGCTTGAACCTGCTGAGGAAATATATGACAAATATCCTCATATGCTTTCTGGCGGTCAAAGGCAGAGAATAGTTCTTGCAAGAGCACTTGTGACAAAACCAAAAGTAATCATTGCAGATGAACCAGTATCAATGCTTGATGTTTCAGTAAGAGCTGAAGTTTTAGAATTGATGAGAGATCTTCAAGAAAAGCATGGAATTTCTTACATTTACATAACACATGATTTATCCACAGCAAGATATCTGGGACAAAGAATTGCTATCATGTATCTTGGAAAAATTGTAGAAGTAGGACCCATTGATGAAGTGCTCTCACATCCAAGACATCCTTATACTCAAGCTCTCATCGATGCCATATCTGAAGCAGATCCAGAAAATCTTAATAGAGATAAAAAAATCAGAATTAATGAACCACTTGATGTTGACGTCTATCAAGGCTGTCGATTTCGTTCTAGATGTCCATATGCTATTGAAAAATGCATAGACGAACCATCACTTGATGAAGTAGGAAAAGGCAGACTTGCTGCGTGCTTTGTTAAAATTGATTAATTAGCAACTTGTTGCACGTTTGAAATCTTATGTGATACTACTTGTGAAACTCCATTCTTTGGGAACACGCCATAAATCAGGTTGGCTTTTTGCACAGTAGAATCCTTTAATGAAACCATAACAATCTGACTTCCTCTAGAACGTTCTTCAAGTATTTTTGAAAGTCGTTCTGTGTTTAATGCATCAAGATGGGCATCAACTTCATCAAGTAGATAAAATGGTGATGGTTTCAATGTCTGCAATGCTAAAAGAAATGTTATTGCTGCGAGTGTTTTTTCGCCGCCACTAATTGAGGTAGATTCTCTTTTTTGCTTATTTGGGAACTGTACAAGAAATGATAACCCTGAATTAAATATGTCATCTTCGTTTTGTATTTCTAGCCAAGCGTTTCCTCCTGTCATTTTATGAAAAACTTCGCGAATATCTTTGTCTACCTTATCATATGATTCCAAAAATGTTTGCCTCTTGTCTTTATCAATTTCTTCAATGAATTTTACTATGGAATTTCTTTCCTCTTCAAGTTCATTTTTACGAGTAGACATTGAGCGATATCCATTTGAAATCTCAATGTATGTTTCAGGAGCTTTTGTGTTAAGTGATCCGCTTAGTCCTTTTCTCTCTGATTCTAGTGCTGTTAGTATTTGTTCTACATCAAAGGTTTCCAAGCTTTCTTGATATCCAAATGAGGAAAGTGTGTCTCGTATCTTTATTTCATTTTCAGTAAGATCCTTTACGTCACGTGAAATAGAATCGGATTGTCTTTCAAAATTGTTAATTTCCTTTGTAATCGCCTTTTCACTGTCATACAAGTTCTTTAACTTTGCATCATATTCCTTGAGTGCCGAAACCGATGTTCCAGAAGTTGAAATTATCTGTTGTTCTCTTTCTCTTAACGAGATTAAGGCAAGATCCACTTTTTCCTTTTCTTTTGTGAGTGTTCGTGACTCTACTTCTAGTTCATGCTTTTCATGATTAAGAGAGGACTGCTCTTGTGAAAGTGAGCGCACACTAGATTTAAGCGAGTTTTCTTCGTTAGCTAGTAAAGTGAGCTGTGTGGTTTGTTCTCTGAATTGTGCAGACACGGAGCTTAGTATACTTAGATGGGAGGATTTTTTTTCATTGGATACTGAAAGAGATGTTGCTATTCGTGCCTGTTCTTCATCCGCATAGTTTTCTTGCGT
>JBGPWD010000038.1:0-6785 GCA_041492015.1 Nitrosopumilaceae archaeon | reverse complement strand
TTAATGGCAGGTTTATCAACATTTTGATAGTTTAGTTTGTCCATTGAAACTATTATCTGAGGAACTGGATTTTCTCCAACACCAAAGTATGCTGTAACCTGATCATTTCCTTGAGACGCAATTACTTTGTATGTACCTTTCACTGCAGCACTATCTGTTGAATAAGTTATTGCTATCTTTCCATCAGATGTGACATTGGCATCCTTTGTAAAGACTTGATTGCCTGTAGGATCAATAATTCTAAAGGATAGCGGCTGATTAGAAATTGATGTACCGTTGATAACTAGAGTTTGACCTGGTTCAATTTTTGATTGTGATGTTGAAATTAAAATTTGATGTGTGGTTACTATATTGTTGGAACGAGACACTTTATTTTTACCATCTGACACCTCAATGGTGTATACTCCAAATGGTGCATCTATGGCAACTGTTCTAGTTAAAGAATAATGACCTGTTTTATCTGCTGTTGTTGTAAATGTTGTAAGACTTTTACCACTTGAATCTAGTATAGTTATAGTCAAAGTACTCCCAGGAGTTGCTGTTCCTGAAACAATCTTTGTATCTCCTCTATGATATATCGTATCAGCAACAACAGTTAACGGTATATTCTGATTTACAATGTTTCTTTGGAGTGCTTCGTGAATTATAGTGCTGAATATTTTTGAATTACCACTTTGATCTTTAATAAAAAAACTTACACTTCCAACTGGTTGGTCATCTGGAATTTTTGTAGTTATTATGAAATTACCTTTATCATTAGTTGTAAAGGAATTAATCTTGTTTGCACCAATATACAAATCTAGGCTTGCTGTAGCAGCAAAACTAAGGCCAATAACTCGTACATCTGTACCTGTTCTTGGCGTAGAGGGAATTACTCTGAAACTTGATCCATCTAATACACCTGGTGATTTATTGGGAGGTTTGTTTTCAGGAGTTCCATTTGGATTTGTAGGAGTTCCAGTTGAAGATGTACCAATTTCTCCTGAACCCAATTCGTTGTTATTGTTATTCAATGCTTTCCATGTTATAACAGGATTTGATTGGTCAGTTTTAACTATAAAATTTACAGATTGACCTGGTTTTGTTGGGTTTGTTGAAGAAAAGGTTAACGTGTTAGGAGAACTCTTTATGCCAAACCAACTCTTATCTGACTTGAACGATTTAAAATTCACGCCTTGACCAATTTGCAAAATTATAGAACTAATATCAGAAATGTTTTCACCATTATTGGTAAAATGCAAAGTTGTTATCATGTCATTGTTTGAAGTAGTTAGTGTAACAAGGTTAGTTGTAGCATGTGCTCCCGTGAATATTAATGAAGTAAAGGTGCTCGATACGAGTAAAATCAAAAGAAGAATTGCTCTAAATGACGTAACTATCATAACAAAACAAAATCTTTCTCCAAATTAAACCTTAACCAGCTTTTATACATTGACTATACTTTTTTACAACTTGAATGATGGTAAAGCTGAGTAAAGTACAAATTCTAGTCCGCAGGGACAATTTACCTTTTATATGGAATAGTCTCCGAAAGAATATTCTGGTTTTGTCTTATCCTCTCAGCAATCAGTCTGTATATTGACCTGAATTGATCCTTTGTTTTATCAGACAAAAATTCTGTTTCTTCAAGTGCAATTTTCTCACAGATGTATCTGCAAATATCCTCCCTGTCAAATTTTTCCCAACCAAGATGTTGATTTTCTTTCCAAATCTCATTTAGATTTTCTATTATGCTTTTTTTACCTTTTGCAACAAGATTTTCCCGGGTTAAATTTGTATATCCTTCTTTTCTTAGTTTAATTTCATATGTCTGATTTACTGCATAGAGGTAATCATCATCTACAATTAGGTCTTCTATTGACTGTTTTGCCTGACCGCCGAGTTCAAAAAATATCATCTGGACTGATTTGAAACCATTTGCTTGTAATAATGTCGAAATTTGACGTGATTGGTCTGTGTTATCAAGAAGTACGAATGTATTGTAACCATGTTTTCTGTAAAATATGGCTAATGGTAAAACTGAATTTTTGTTGTATGCTGGAACTATGTTTAATGGATTCATTGAAAGATTAGGATCTTTTAAGAATCTATCAAACGAATTTAGATACATAGAATCTGTCATTGTTTCCACAATGATTACAGGTCTTGAATTGTATCCAATTCCCCTGTCAATAATTGATTCTACAAGACCTCTTGATAAACCATAAAGAATTGGGATTAAGGTTTGATCATCGGCATTCCAATAATCATAATAAATATGACTAAGATGTTTTCTCTTATCAAGTTCTACAACAAGTAAGTTTCCGGGAGTATAATCAAATATCATAAATGGAGAATGAGTTGCATATAGAATTTGATTAGATCCTGCAAGGTTTTTTAACAAATCAGAAATTCCTCGTTGCTGAGTCGGGTGTAAATTTCTTGCAGGTTCATCAAGAAGTAAAATGGCTTCTTTTAGTTCAGATCTTTGTGTTTCTGCGGCAAAATTCACAATAAATGAAAATGTCCACTTGAATCCCTCTGCTCTCCTATTCAATAGTCCTGTGTTTGTAACAGTGCCATCTTTATGAACGTCAGAAATTACTACACTCAATATGTTTCCAGGATTATAACGCAACTCTACATGAATCGGGTCTCCTTTCCATGCAGGATTTAGTTTCTCACTTAACTTCCGACTTGCTATGTGCAAAAGTTTTATCAATCTTGAGGGAGTATTTGCTACCTCTTCAAGTTTATATGCATCAAGTTCTGCTAGATAAAATAAATTCTTGACTGTTTCGGCCTTGTCAAATTCCTCGATATATTCTAATCCTTTTGGTCTTATTCCCTTTGTTTCTTTTAAAAACTCGTTAAGATCAATATTCCCTAAAATCTTTTTGTAATCTGAAAAATAAACAAACCGAGGGTGTAATTTATCTTCTATAAAATTTTCAAGGGCAGAACGCTCACTTGTTCCTACAAGGAGATTATCATAGACGTTATCGATGTCTTGGTATATTTTTTCCCATTCAGAAATTATCTGTCTTTCTTCTGATGCTAATAGGTAAACCTGATTGTTGAACTCTGCCATCGTATTGACAAAAGCATCCCTTGTCCTTGGAGGATTACCTTGTAATAATTTGGTATCTAGCCGTATACGAATGGAATTTGGAATAATAGACACAAAATTTTGTACGCGTTCAACAAAGTTTTCCCATGAATTTAGTCTCTTACTAGCCTCACCGCTGATTTTTACGTCGCCAAAGTCGTATTGTATTCTTGGATTTGTTTGGGTCCTGTAAATTTTTATGGTCTTGATATCTTGTAAGTTTGGAAACCTTTCATGAATTAACTTGATTTCTTTCTCACTTAGTTCAAAATCCCCCTCGGCTAATCTTAATTCTGACTTTAATTCGTCTGTCATCTCATCGCATAAATCTAACTCAGAAACTTTGGAACCCTTGTTGAATAAAGTAAGTGCTTCAAGTATTGTTGTTTTTCCACTTTCATTTCTTCCAATGAAGGCAGCCAAATCACCAACTTTGATTTCACCAGAATCATGAATACAACGAAATGCACGTATTCTAAATTTTCGAAGACGCATCTAGCGCCTATGTGCTTGTCCATGATTTAACTTATTCGTCAAAGTGATCTGTTACATAACTAATTTTTTGACTAAATAGATATAAGGGAATGAAAATGGTTAGATAACAAAATGGCTGTGCAAAAGATGGCTTTGCTTGTTTTTGTCTTTCCAGTTGTAATCTCTATAGCTTTTGGTGTGTCAGTTCTATCAGATGTGTTGGGGCAACCTGATCGACATCTCAACATGTGGCAGTTTGTTAATACTAAACAACCAACACAAACTGGAGACAAAGACATTATAATTCAAAATCTTTTGAATTCTTATTCCACTTCAATGCCTGTAAGCATTACTGTGGGAATCAATAACACTGCATTTGATTGTGGAGATCTTTACATTACAATTTATGATCTTGACACTTCTCCAAAACAAGTAGCAGCACAAAATGGTTACTTCTTGCAATGCTTTGTAGCAAACAATTCAAGTTTGCCAATTGATGATACATTTTCACAGATAATTGAGAAACCAGGTAATTATGAAATCGTAACAGAAATGAAAGACAAAAACAATCAGAACACGAAAACTGTCACTGCTCACTTTAAAATTCAATAAAACAAATGTTATGTTATTATATTGCTTTGAAACAAGTATACTTGGGAGTACTAGTTATTTAGGGGATATTTATGGTTAAAAAGAAAGATAAGAAATCCGTAAAAAAAACAGTGGAAAAGAAACTAGTTGAAAAGAAACTAGTTGAAAAGAAACCAATTGAAAAGAAAAAGTTAGTAGACAAGAAGCGTTTAGCTGAAAAGAAAACGGCATCTAAAAAAGAACCCGAGGTAGACGAATTTGAAGAAATTTCAGATAAAGAACTAGAAAACTTTGAGATTGAAGGATTGAACATGGAAAAGCTTATTGCAAACGTTTGTAATCTCGTAGCAAAAAGCGGCGACGAGGGGATATTTCAAAGTGATCTGTGGAAAAAGATGAAACTAACTAGCAGAGATGGTTCAAGGCTAGCTCTCAAGCTTGAGAGACAAAATATGATAAAACGCGAAAAGGTTTTAGAAAATGGTCGTTGGACATACAAGCTGAAAATTGCACATGTGCCAGTCAGTACACTATCAATTGAAGCTGCGCCCTGTTTAACCTGTCCTGTAGAACAAAAATGTACACTAGAAGGAGAAATCAGTCCAAGAACCTGTCCATTAATTGAACAATGGGTTATAACAGAATTAACTAATGTCAAAAAGCCAAAGAAATGAAACTAATAGATGCACGACGAGATTTTTACAGAAAACTAGCTCACCAAGAAGGATATAGAAGTAGAGCAGCATACAAACTTAAAGAATTAAACAAATCATACAGGATAATCGGTCCTGGTTTTTATGTTCTTGATCTTGGGTGTTCACCTGGTGGATGGACACAAGTTGCAACAGAACTTGCAGGAAATAAAGGCAAAGTAATGGGTGTAGATACCACTTATGTGGAAGAAATTCCAAACGTTCACATCATAAGGGGAAGCATTGAAGATGAATCCATAGTTGAGGAAGTTTTTTCGTATTTTGGAAGAAAAGTAAACGCAATAATTTGTGATTTATCTCCACAAGTAATTGGAACGTGGACAGTTGATCATGCAAAACAGATTGCATTAAACTATTCTGCAACCAAAATAATGGATTACGTGTTGGCTTACAAAGGAAATGCATTGTTTAAGGTATTTGATGGAGAATATTCCAACGAATTTCGGGATTATATCAAAAAGAAATTTACCAAAGTCCAGTTACGAAAACCAAAGGCAAGCAGAAAAACAAGCAGCGAGCTCTACTTTATCTGTCTGGGATATCTATCTTAATTTTAAAAAATTTGTAATATTTTGTCTATTCTCGCATTTGTCCTAAATCCTGTAGGATCTAGAGAGGTTTGACTGACTTGAAATCCGTCTTTTTGAAGCTTTTCTATTATATTTGATAGGGAAATGGGTGCACATTGCTTTTTTCTAGCTATTTCATCAAGAGTGAAATATGTAGCTGGCATACCGATTTCATTCTGACACTTAAGTAATGTTTTCTCACAAGACTTGTCAACTAGGAATTTTTTTTGCTCTTCTATCATTTGATTCACAAATGCCTTGTCATATAGATTGCCTATCCAAAGCGGTCCCGCCGAATCTAATTTTGTACTACAAATTTCACATGAAACTCCTTTTTCATTTTGAACTTTTCTATGGCCACAGCTCTTGCAGTGAACAATATAACCCATATTTTCTTGAGAACTTGTTTTTACTAACACCTTGACATAGACTTTGTAGTAATGCATATTGGTTTGAGCAAAAAGTGGAACGATTTGAACATCTAATCTACCTGCAACAAGATTAATGCAACCAAGAATCAACCGTATCGCAATTTCGTTTCCATATTCTGTTTTTACAGGAACCCCATAATACTTTCTCTTACATGCGTCTTGATATAATCCATGTAAAACGGGAAGATCAGTAGCAGTAATTGAAAGAAGACCTCCATGAGATGTGGCACGGATACCACAATCAAGAAACCTAGTGGGGGAACCAAAAGGATCAATGTCTACAATTGCTCCGCGAGTATCTCTTTTAGAATGCAAACTTAGAAACCTACATGCTTCATTTTCTGAAAAATCGCATTTTGTAACATTGTTTAACTTTGCCGCTTTCATGGCAATTTCTACAGCACTTGGATTTACATCATTGACAAAAACTTGTTCAATTGATTCGATTTCATTTGCAACTCGAATACTACGGGCACCAATACCTGCAAGGGAATCAAGAAAAATTTTTGGCCCCTTAAAATTTTGTAAAAACGTTGAATATGCAATAATAGAAAAATCTCTACTTATCCTAGCTCGAGGATTAAAAAAAGCTGGTTGTTTTGGAGGGGCGTTTACACCAAGTGCATCTTTGGGAACAAGAAGTTTGGTCTTTCCTTCTATAGTTTCTACAAGGTCCTCAATTTCCAATTCTATTTCACCAATGCTATTCTAAAATGATTTAATACATCTAGCGCAACAAAAACACAAATGATAATTTGTGGTGTAGATGATGCAGGAAGGGGTTCAGTATTAGGACCGCTTGTCATTGCAGGGGTTTCTGTTGAACGCACAAAGATAAAGCACCTATCAGAAATTGGAGTTAAAGACTCTAAACAACTTAGCCCTAATGCAAGAGAAATGCTCTATAAAAAAATCATTG
>JBGPWD010000073.1:0-4521 GCA_041492015.1 Nitrosopumilaceae archaeon | reverse complement strand
CTTAGAAAAGAGATCAAAATTTTTACACAAATTATTTGGTTTTTTTTCCTACTTGTGCTAAAAAGGAATTTTTTACTCGAGATAGTATGCAGAAGAATTCTAAGATAGTTATGATAATAGCAATTATAGGGGCAATTGGTGCTTTTGGTTACTTTCAGTATGTTTCTGTCACTCACCTTCATGTAACGATAATAGACAGCAAAATTGTAGAAAGAACTAATGACGGTACGCTTTACAACATGCAGCTTGAATTTAAGAATCCATCATTAATGATTCTAAATGTAGGAAAAACTGACTTTGTCATATCTGTTGAAGATCAAGATCTTGGCAGTGGCATATTAGAACCATCTATAATACCTGCCATGGGAAAGACTGTTGAAAAGACGCCATTTCTTGCTGATAATGCAATTCTTGATAAATATAACAAAAATGACAACACCCCATCTGTAAAACTGACTGGAACAACAAAATACGATTTTCTCTTTGTATCAATTAACATTCCCTTTACATATTATCCCACTCAAGAAGAAGCCAGAGAATTTATACACGGTACGTAAAATCAGCAAAATATGTTGACAGTTTTTGGTTCTGTTGCCCTAGATACCATAAGGACGCCTTCAAAAATTCTAAAAAATACACTTGGTGGGGCTGCTACTTACGCAGCAATCTCGGCAAGTTTTTTTGTAAAACCTAGATTGATTGCAGTAATAGGTCAAGACTTTCCAAAAAACTATCACAATATTCTAAACAAATTTGCTGATTTGAAAGGTGTAGTGCGTGCAAATGGAAGAACATTCAGATATGATGGAAGTTATGACCAGACGCTAAGCTATAGAACCACAAATAAAACGGAACTTAATGTTCTTGGTGGCTTTAGACCTACTGTACCAGAAGAGTATAGAAAATCAGAATATGTCTATCTTGCAAACAACGACCCTGCCCAGAATACAAGAATCATAAAAGAGTTTGACAAAGTCAAGTTTTCTATGTGTGATACAATTGACTTTTGGATCTCCGGTAAAAGAAGCGATGTCATAAAAATGATGGGAGTAGTAGATTCTGTTGTAATAAATGATGAAGAAGCAAAGCTTCTGACTAAAACTCATAACCTCATAACATGTGCCAAAAAGATTATGGAGTGGGGAACAAAATATGTAATTATTAAAAAAGGTGAGCATGGCTCTCTTCTTTTTTATGACGATATAGTTTTCTCATCACCAGCGTTTTCCATGGAAAATATCGTGGATCCTACAGGAGCAGGTGACTCGTTTGCAGGAGGCATGATTGGATATATGGCAAGCAAGAATAGTACAAAAATATCAACTGTTCGTGAGGCTGCAGTCTATGGAAATATCATGGGGTCATTTGCCGTTGAAAAATACGGAGTATATGGCTTAACAAATCTGAAAAAATCCCATATTCAAAAGAGATTCAAAAAATATAGAAAAATGGTTAGATTCTAACAAAGGTTATAGATATCAAACCAAAATCAAACGCATGGAAGATAAGTTAGAAACCATATTCAAGTTACAAAGGAGCCTAGAAAAAATGATGAATCTAGATCGATATCCAAAAGATGTAGAGGGAAAAATTTCTGCTCTTTGTACAGCCATAGTTCACGAAGCAATAGAATTACAAAGAATGACAAACTGGAAGTGGTGGAAAAAACCAACTACTTTTGATCAAGCCGCTGCTCGTGAGGAACTCATAGACATATGGCACTTTGTCATTCAGGCTTCTCTTGAATTGAATATGACACCTGATGACATCTTAAATGAATATCAAAAGAAAAATAAAGTTAATCAAGAACGACAGAAAAACGATTACTAAACTTTTACTGCGGTATTAATTGAGAGCTTAATTTTGGGAATATTGGTTTCGCCAATTTTATCAACAAGTTTTACCTGTTTTTGAAATTTAAGAACCTCAGATTTTGTTATGGTCAGTACAGGATCTGGACTGCATGAGCCTATTATTCTTCTTTTATTGTCCATTCCATTTTTATAAAGATTTAGAAGGGAATGTCCTGGTCTATGTCCTGGAGTATCTTTCCCACATAGTAGAATTGTTTCTAAATTTTTATTTGATATTACATATCTAACCAATGAATCTATTCCTTTGTTTTCAGAAAACAGTCTTCCTACAAGAGCAATTTTTGAGATCAAATTAGAATTGGCAATTTCTTTTAGTAGTTTCATGCTTGAAAGAGTGCAAACGGCAAGTGAAGATTTAGGATTTCCAAAAAATACTTCCTCGTTTACAGGAAGAATGATTTTACAAAGTTCACCAGCCAAGTTTTCTATTAAATTCATGTTTTGACAGCTTTATGCATAACCTTTGAGATGTGAACAAGATTTTGCTTACTTACTAATGGGTGAACTGGCAAGCTTAGGACATTAGAGGCGGCCCAGTCCGTAACAGCAAGATTTTGTTTTGTGTTATAAAAGGGGGTCTTGTGTACAGGAATTGAATAGTAAGCTGCTGCACCAATTCCTTCAGAGTTTAGCTTTTTCATTATCTTATTTCTGTTTTTAGTGGCAATTGTAAAAAGATACCAATTGACTTTCTCGCCTTTTCTTTCGTGAGGAATAACAATGTCCAAGTCAGCCAAAAGTTCAGTAAGAATTCTGGCGTTCTTTTGTCTTTGTTGTAGGAATTTACCTACTTTTTTCATCTGTATCTTTGCTATTGCTGCATTAATTTCAGGGAGCCTCAAGTTCAAACCAAGAATTCTTGTATCATAACCATGTAACATACCATGATTTCTTATCTTACGTAGTTTTTCAAAGAGATTTTTATTATCGGTAACAATGGCTCCACCTTCACCTGATGTCATTACCTTTGCAGCATACAAGCTAAAGCATCCAAGTTTAGAAAAGGTACCTGAATGTTTTCCCTTGTAGGTTGTACCAAATGATTGTGCTGCGTCTTCAACTATTTCTAGATTGTATTTGTTTGCAATATCAGATATCTCATTCATGTATGCCATATTTCCATACATATGAACAGGGATTATTGCCTTAGATTTTTTTGTAATTTTTTTTCTCAAGTCATCAGGGTCCATTGTGTAATTTTCTTTTAATATGTCAACAAAAACGGGCTTTGCTCCAACCGATACTACCGAGTTTGCCGTTGCAACAAATGTAAATGATGGAAGGATTACTTCGTCTCCTTGTTTTATATCAAGCGCATATAGTGCAGCTTGTAGTGCAGCAGTACCAGAGTTTACTGCTACTGCATATTTTGACTTAACAAAGGATGAAAGAAGCTTCTCAAATTCTTGCACTCTTTTACCGCCTGAGTTTGCAGCAGAGGTGAGAGATTTTTCTTCGAGTACTGCTCTTACTTCATCGATTTCTTCTTTATCAATTATTGGAACATTTATGGGGATTTTCAACTGCAGAAATTATGATTATAAATAGTATAATAAACCTCTGGAAATTAATTAAAAACAATTCTTATATTTCAGATGAAAACAATCTGAATTAAATGAAGGTACACTTGCAAGAAAATGAATCAGGGTATAAGGTATTTCTGTATATTTTCTATGCTTGTGCAGTAATAATGGCATCAATTACTCTATTTGGCATCTACGCCACGCTAGAAGAGTGGTCAACAAAAGGCACGTATGTGTTGGGAGAAGTTCTTGTAAAAACTGAATTTCCCACTAGTCATTTTGCTAAACTCACAACTTGGTTATTCTTTTCAACTATAGTAGGATGGTATTGCGTAACAAGAATAGGATGGAAGAAAACTACTAATATTCCATCATGGAGGTTATCGCTTACTCAGTTGATGTTAGTAGGATTTTCAGCAATCTGTCTTTATGAAACAATTTATAATTTTCTGGTTCTTAATGCACAAATTATTGCAGGGATCGTAGGTGGAAAGGTACCAGATATAGATTCGTTAGCTATTGCTTATCCTGATCCACATAGACCATGGAATCTTATTTTTGCAACAAAGATGTTTCTTGCTGCTTTTATAATTAGCTCGCATGCGCTTTATCTTAGTACCAGACCAAGAAAACAACAGCACGAACTTGATGCGTAACTTTATAGGGTTACAAAGGAACATTTGACTCGAATTGGATGTTACTGAGAAGATAGCACTTGTTACAAAAGATCCTACTGAAGAAGTAGTAACCAATGAAGAACTTGAAAATCTTTTCAAGACAAATTCACATCCAAAGCACTACATTGGATTAGAAATTTCTGGTTTCTTACATCTTGGAAGTCTTATAATGACCGGCTTTAAGATTAATGATTTTATCAAGGCTGGAGTCAAGTGTACTGTTTTTTTAGCCGATTGGCATACTTTTATCAATAATAAACTCGGTGGGGATTGGGAGAAGATTAGAAGTGTTTCAAAATACTATGCTAATGCCTTCAAGCTTTTTTGCCCTAGCGTAAAAAAAAATCAAGGTTCTGAACTTTACGAGTCAAGAAAAGACTATTGGTTGGAACTAGTAAAATTTGCAAAACACATGTCACTTGAACGTGCGATGAGATCACTTACAAT
>JBGPWD010000105.1:0-3346 GCA_041492015.1 Nitrosopumilaceae archaeon | reverse complement strand
TCTGTGTTCAAAGCAGGTTCTATACCCAAAATGGTTGCAAACAAGACACTTACAAAAGGAATAATGTATGAATGTGTAAAAAGAAAAATTCCTTTTGTCTTGGCAGGTTCATTACGAGATGATGGCCCGCTTCCTGATGTTATTACAGACATGACAGTTGCACAAAAAAAATACAAGGAGATTCTCAAGGATGCAAAAATGGTAATAATGATTTCAACTATGCTTCATTCCATTGCTACTGGCAACATGCTGCCTGCTGAGGTCAAAGTAATTGTAGTTGACATTAATCAGCCAACAGTAACTAAATTAATGGACAGAGGAACATGGCAAGCCTTAGGCATAGTCTCTGATGTAGGCGCATTTTTGCCTTTGGTAACACAAGAAATTCAGAAACTAGTCAAATAACTATAAAATTCTCAATGAGGAAATATGACATCCATTTAGAAATACAAATTCTTCATATAGGATTATTTCTTATTCATTACATGAGACTAAAAGATAAAGTTGCAATAGTTACTGGCGCATCAAGTGACATAGGATTAGAAATTTCAAAAAGGTTTGTGGAAGAAGGCGCAAACGTTGTACTATTGGGTAGAAACTTTGACAAACTTGAAAAAGCAAGAAAAACAATAAAAAATTACGAGGCAAAAACGGTGGGAATTCCATGTGATCTTACAAACGAAGCCCAAGTACTGCAAACAATAGAACAAATTTCTGCTCATTATGGAAAAATAGACATACTCGTAAACAATGCAGGTTTAATCAATGATCCCATACACTTTCATGAGATGTCTGAATCAGATTGGTCAGCATTGATTAATACAAACATCTATGGGGTTTTTAGAATTACAAAATCTGTCTTAATTAAAATGCTAGAAAATAAGAGCGGCTCAATTATCAACATAGGTTCCATATCAAGCGAGCGTGCTATTCCAAAGGTACACTTGACAGTATATTGTACTACCAAGGCTGCAATCAACATGTTTACAAAAGGCATAGCAATAGAGTATGCTAGAAAAAACATTCGTTGTAATTGTATAAATCCTGGAATTATCAATGCAGGAATGATAAAGCCATACCTTGACTATCCTGAGGCAAGAAAGGTCTTAGAGGATAGACAGCCATTAAATAGAATTGGAGAACCGGTAGATGTTGCAAATGCTTCGGTATACTTGGCATCAGACGAAGCAAACTGGATCACAGGAATCATCCTAAATGTAGATGGTGGAAAATCTGCTTCTGAAGGATGATGTGTGGATAAACTGGAGAAATACCAACAACATGTGTTATTGAGAGTCTAGTTTTTTTCTAATTATATCAAGTGTAAGGGAAGGATTAGCCTTACCTTTTGTCTTTCTCATCACCTTACCTACAAGGTAGTTAATTGTATCAGGGTTCTGTTTTGCTTCAGATACAGCTTTTTGTTCCTCGGTAAAAACTGCCTCTATTGTTTTTACAAGTGATGATTCATCATCAACATGTCCTAGGTCAAGACTGGAAATTATTTCTAAAAGAGGTTTTCCTGTCTTTATTATTTCCTGTAAAGCGAGCTTCCCAGAATTTCTTGTAATTTTGTTATTTAGTATTGCATCAGCTAAATCCAAAAGGTGCTTTGGTGTAAGTTTAAGTTGTTCCCGTTGTTCTTTTGTATCTGCAAAGCCTTTGAGATCTGTAGTTATGAGATTTGCAATCTCTTTAGCATTTTTTTCTGTGTGAGCTTGTTCAAATAAATCAGAATAAAACTTGTCAGAAGATAAGATTTCTGCAACTTGAACTGGAATTCCATATTTGTTAATGTATCTTTCTTTTTTTGACATGACACTTTCTGGCATTATTTTTTTCAAGCTGTCAAGTAGAGTTTTTTCAATGATTATTTTCGGGATGTCTTCCTCTGGAAAATATCTATAATCTTGTTCTTCTTCTTTTGATCTAGAGGAGACGGTGATTTTTCTTGCTTCATCCCAGTGTCTTGTTTCTGCAGGAATAGGTATTCCTCTTTCTGCTAAGCTTTGTTGCCGTGTTATTTCAAAGTGAAGTGCCTTTTCTATATCACGAAATGATCCCACGTTTTTAATTTCAACACGATTTCCTTTTTCAATAGAAATATTTCCATCCACCCTAAATGCGCCTTCTAAATATGGATCTGCAATTCCAAGATTTTCCACCAGATCTGCCAGAATATTCAAAAAGACGCGGACTTGTTTTGGGTTTTCAAAATCTGGTTCAGTCACCATCTCAACAAGTGGTGTACCAGCCCTGTTGTAATCAACCAAAGTAATCTGTGTTTTTTCTGAACTACCGCTATAGACAAGTCTGCCAGGATCTTCTTCTAACTGTATTCTTCTAATTCTTATTTCCTTGTTTTCAATTATGATTTTCCCATCATAACCTATACTTGTTGGACCGTACGCGTTGTACTGCGTAATTTGGAAATTTTTTGGCAAGTCAGGATAGAAATAATTTTTTCTAAAAAAGCCAATCTTTGGAGGAATCTTACATTCCAATGCAATAGATAACATAGATGCCTTTTCAACGGCTTTTTTATTCAGAATTGGTAATGAGCCAGGCAGACCCATACATACAGGACATATGTTAGAATTTGGCTCAAAACTTCTATAGTCTGCTTTGCATGAACAGAATAGTTTACTCTCAAGTTTTGTAAGTTGACAGTGAATTTCTAATCCTATCTTGGTCAAATTGGCACTCCGGGAAGGTTTGTTGTTTTTTGTAACGCATGGGCAGCTTGCAAAAGTTGCTTTTCTTGAAGTGAGTTTGCAAAGAGCTGAATTCCTATAGGCAATCCTTTTGCAATAGCAAAAGGAACAGAAATTGCAGGAATTCCAGAAAGATTAGCTATTATTGTATTAATATCAAGCAAGTAGATCTTTAATGGGTCGTCAATTTTTTCGCCAATTTTAAATGGTAAAATTGGCATTGTTGGTGTTAAAAGAAGATCTACTTTCTTAAAGGATTCAGCAAGTTGCGATTTAATTAAACTTCTAACTTTTTGTGCCTTTTGATAATATTTCCCGTAATATCCAGCTGATAATACGAACGTGCCAAGTAGCATCCTTCTTGTGACTTCTGGACCAAAATTGCTTCTTGCTTTCGAAATGTATTGGTTATACTCATACCCTTCTACGCTAAAATCAAATCCATATCTTAGATTATCAAATCGTGCAAGGTTACTACTTGCTTCTGCAGATGCTAGTGTATAATATGCCGCAACAGAATGTTTTGCAGAATCAAGAGAAATTGAAACACATTCTGCACCAAGTTTTTCAAATCTCGATATGGCGTCTTTTGTAGCTGATTGAACCTCTTTGTCTACACCGTCACCTACCAT
>JBGPWD010000013.1:0-9190 GCA_041492015.1 Nitrosopumilaceae archaeon | reverse complement strand
ATGAAATGGGATGGTTTGTCGTGTCCTTGCTGTAATTATAAACTTAGACAAAGACCGCGTAGTAAAAAATACAAAGAAAAATTTGTTGGAAATTCTATAAATCATAATTAACGTCATAATGTTTTGAATTGACACTAAAAGGAAAAACGAATCATTACAATATTAAATTTCTAAAAGGCTACGGCTTTTCAATCAAGGTAAAGGATTCTAAAATTGTTCTCAAAAATACCTATGACCCATGGTGCTAAGCTCCATATTTGATAATTCACAATGTATTTTAAAAAGCAGCAAACGTAGAGATATGGTACGATTATGGATATTCCAAATAACAAGACTATTTCTGAATTAACCTTGGAAGAATTATTCCCAAAAACATTAGTCGACACGGTATGCATTAATCTCAATAAAGGAAGGGAAGTTTGGGTTGCTACATTGATGTGCGCCCAATATGTAGAATCCTTCGTAGATTCAATCATAGTACGGGACGATGACTTCAAACCAATTGGAATAGTCGGGGGCTATGATATTTTAGATCATTTACGAAAAAACCCAACACGTGATTTCCAGTATCAAACTAAGGTTGGAGAGATTATGTTTAAGGACCTTCCGCAAATTGAAAAGACAACAAAACTCGGGGATTTGATAGAGATTTGGAAAAACTCTCGGAGGGCTTTTGCCATAATTAATAATGAACTTGGTGATTGTTCTACTGTCTCGGCAAGGAAAATGATTGAAGTTGGTACAAAATGCAAGACCGACATTTCTATTTCGTCAATGCCGAAAAAGAAAATTGTTACCTTTCAGCAAGACGACTCTTTGGGCAAGATACTCAACCTGATGTTTGAAAACAAAACTCGAAGACTCTTATTAGAAAACTCTGACCAATTTATCAGTGACCGCTTAATACTTGGGGAGATCTCAAGGATACTAAAATTCCAAACAGATATCGACTATTTTTTGGATATCCCCATTAATCAGTTTAAATTAGAAAATGTAAAGGCAATTACAGAAGACCTAAAGTTTAACCAACTTTGCTTAATGATGGAAAAAATGGATTATCCTTGTGTCGTCTATAAGGACACAATATTCACGCCGTGGGATGTATGCCTTACTTTGCTGAGAGAAGATTTGACTGTGGACCTTAGAATGGGATATCACAAGAAATGTCCACATTGTGGAAAAGATATTGATTAGGTTTCTAGATCAAGATAAAAAAGTTGGGAAGGGAACTAAATATGGAATCCTTGAACTATCTGACAATACATAGAATACAAATTATTGTTTTCTTATGTTCCTTGAATCTGGGGATGATCTTTCAAAAGCGGCAAAAATGATGATAGCGTATAAGGTTAGTGGAATGCCTACAGTTGACAAAGATGGAAACTTGGAAGGTATAATTATCTCAACAGATATTGTTCGTGCATTTAGTAAGGTCAAAACTCATTTTTGGCTAATAAAAAAGGATCCGCACTTTGCATAGCTTAAAATTTGTATGACAGGAAGTTCCAGTCCTTAATTTAGATACAAAACATATTCTTAAAGTAGTTATTTTGTAAACAACTTACTATTGAAGGCAGTTGTTATCAGAAAACACGGCGGTCCTGATGTATTATCCTATGAGAATGTTAAAAATCACGTACCAAAAAAAGATCATGTAATCGTTAAAGTAGATTATTGTGCAGTAAATCACCTAGACATATGGGTTAGAAACGGATTGCCTGGAAGAAAAGTTTCCTTTCCACACATTTTGGGCTGCGATGTTTGTGGAACTTTGGTAGAAAGTTTTGGAGGTTTCAAAAAAAATGAAAAGGTGATAGTGTATCCTGCGGTAGAAAGCGGTATTCCAAGAGTTTCATATTCAATCATTGGTGGATTTGGTAAGTATCAAGGAGGATATGCAGAATTTATACAAGTTCCACAAGAAAACATAATCAGAAAGCCATCTTGGTTTTCTAGTAAAGAAGCTTGTGCACTCAATGTATCATACCTTACTGCATGGAATATGCTTGAGAGATCAAATTGTAAAAAAAATGACACCATGTTAATTTGGGGTGCAAATAGCGGAGTAGGTTCTGCTGCAATACTTTTAGCAAAAGCAAAAGGAATTCAAGTAATTACTGTCGCATCTGATCTAAAAAAATTAAATCATGCTAAGAAATTAGGAGCAGATCATGTCATAGATAGAAGTAAGTCAGACATTAGTAGCGAGGTTCTAAAACATACTAAAAATGAAGGTGTAGATGCTGTTATAGACCATGTAGGCGCTAAAACATGGCCAGTTAGTCTTGATGTACTAAAAGTAGGCGGAAAGATGCTTGCCTGTGGAACAACAACAGGATCAGATGCCACAATAAACATACGTGCGTTTTATAGTAAAGAAGCAGAAATTATTGGAGTCTATCTTGGATCAAAATCTCAGCTTGTTTCACTTCATAAATTTATGAAATTAAAAAAAATAAAACCTCTAATAGATAGTGTCTTTGAATTGAAGGATGCAAGACTAGCACATGAAAGAATGGAACAAAGTAATCAGTTTGGCAAAATCATTCTAAAAATATAATCTAGCTAACAAAATGTCGACAATCACAATCTAATACAAGACAAGTTTCTTGAGTTCTGATATGATCGTCCATTGAGTGTTTGCATTTTATATTTTTACAAGTTCTACGAGTTTTTTCTCTTTCCACTACTTTTTGAGCTATAGTATTTGCTTTTTCTTTAGAATATCCTTTTTTATCAATATAGTAGTGTACGACTCTATTGTAAAGTGCATTAGGATCAAATTTTTCATCCAACATAATAATCACAAAAATTAGACTATTCTAAATTCTCCTTTTGCCGTAGAATGTTCAAAGCAGAACCAGCCTTGAACCAGTCTATTTGAAATTTATTGTAAGAATGCTTGAGCCATATTTCTTCTTTGGTTCCATCGACATGATTTAGATAGCATTTTACTGGTTTTCCAGGCTCCAAGTTATTTAGACCCACAATACTAATTTTATCAGATTCTTTTATTTTCTCATAATCATTTTGATTTTCAAAAGTTAAAGCAAGTATTCCTTGTTTTTTCAAGTTAGTTTCATGAATACGTGCAAAACTTTTTGCAACAACTGCAGCACATCCTAGATACCTAGGAGTCATGGCAGCATGTTCTCTGCTACTTCCTTCGCCATAGTTAGCATCACCAATTACAATCCATTTTATGTCATTTTGTTTATACTGTCTTGCTATCTGTGGAATCGGTTCAATGTTACCACTGAACATGTTTTTTCCCTTGCCAACTTCGTCATTGAAAGCATTTACTGCGCCAAGAAACATGTTGTCACTAAGCTTATCCAAATGACCTCTAAATGCAAGCCAGTGGCCTGCAGGAGATATGTGATCTGTCGTACACTTTCCTTTGGCTTTTATCAGTACTGGAAGATCTTGAAAGTTCTTTCCATCCCATTTTGTGAAAGGTTCCAGTTTTTGAAGTCTATTGCTATTTTTATTGATAACAACTTCGACACTTTCAGGATTTTTTGATGGTGGAACATAAACACCTTCTGTATTTTTGAATCCTTTAGATGGCACTTCTGGTGCTAAAGGAGGAGGTTGTAGTTTAAACTCAGAACCATCTGGTGCAATAATTGAGTCTTTGAGAGGGTTAAATGACAGTCTTCCTCCAAGAGCTAAGGCAATTACTAATTCAGGACTTCCAATGAAATTCATTGTTTCTCTTCTTCCGTCGTTTCTTCCTGGAAAATTTCGGTTATAGGATGTGACTATGGTATTTGGTTCTCCTTTTTTTAGTTCGGGTCTGCTCCATTGTCCTATGCATGGCCCACAGGCATTTGCAAGAACAGTAGCTCCAATTGCTTTTAGAGAATCCATTTGACCATCACGTTCTATTGTTGCTCGTATTTGCTCTGATCCTGGAGTGACAAGAAGAGGCACCTTTGCTTTTATCCCTTTTAATTTTGCTTGCTCAGCAATGCTTGCAGCCCTAGACATATCTTCATAAGAAGAGTTCGTACAACTTCCTATGAGAGCTACCGAAATATTGTCAAGATAATTATTTTTCTTAACATCGTCTGCCAATTGTGAAACAGGTCTGGTCAGGTCAGGAGTATGTGGTCCTACAACATTAGGTTCTAGCTTTAAAAGATCTATCTCTATTATTTGATCAAAGTATTTTTCTGGGTTTTGTTCCACTTCAGGATCTGGAGTAAGCAAGTGCTTGTGTTTATTTGCAAGATCTGCGATTTTTTCATGATTTGTAGCTCTAAGATAAGTTTCCATTCTTTCATCATATGGAAAGATAGAACATGTAGCCCCTATCTCAGCTCCCATGTTCGTTATTGTTGCTTTTCCGGTACAACTAATTGATTTTGTACCTGGCCCAAAGTATTCAATGACTGCATTAGTTCCGCCAGAAACTGTAAGTTTTCCTGCCACATAGAGAATGATATCTTTTGGAGCAGTCCATCCATTAAGCTGACCTTTCAAATAAACTCCAATTCGCTTTGGATACAAAAGTTCCCAAGGAAGTCCAGCCATTACTTCAGCTGCATCTACTCCACCAACACCTATGGCAAGCATCCCAAGACCTCCTGCATTTGGTGTATGAGAGTCAGTTCCAATCATAAGACCTCCTGGAAATGCATAATTTTCAAGAACAACTTGATGGATTATACCCGCTCCAGGTTTCCAGAAACCCATTCCATATTTACTACATGCGGATTCCAAAAACTTGTATACTTCACTGTTTTCATCAAGTGCAACCAAAGTGTCAACTACCCCTTCAATTCTAGCTTGAATCAAATGATCACAGTGAACTGTTGTTGGAAGTGCCGTTCTTTTCAATCCAGATTGCATAAACTGTAAAACAACCATCTGTCCAGTGACATCCTGTAAAGCCACTCTGTCAGGTCCCAAATAGACATAACTCTTGCCTTTCTGTAGGTTATTCTCTTCTACTAATTCTTCCAAGTGCCCGATGAGGATCTTCTCAGTAAGTGTAAGTGCTCTGTTTACCATCTTTTTATATTTGGAAATATTTTCTTTACTTTTTTTATAAACTCGAGATACAAGTTCATGTGTGGTTTCTATTTCCATAATACCCATTAGGACTATCTACAATTTATAGTTACAAATAATGTCAGAAAATTGTTTTCAAAAATTTTAAATCTACTTGTTATTTTGCTAGTTTTTTTCTTTAACAAGGTTTACAAAATATTTGTGTAATGAAAGATCATCTGTTAATTCCGGATGAAATGAGGTACCGAGAATTTTTCCTTGCTTTACTGCAACAATTTTTTCATTAAATTTTGATATTACTTCGATATTACGCCCAATTTCTATAATAGATGGTGCTCTGATAAAGACACCATGAAATTTTGGAATGCCTATCTTTTCCATTGAAATTTCTGATTCAAAAGAATCACGTTGTCTTCCAAAGGAATTTCTTTCAATTTTTACGTCCAGAAAATCTAACAACGGTTGTTCCATCTCACCTAATACCCTGTCTTTTGCCTTTTTTGAGAGCAGAATAAGACCGGCACAAATTCCAAAAACGGGCATGCCAGAAGCAATTTTTTCTTTTATCTTTTTTAGAGATCCATTCACTAGGGAAAGTGTACCTATAACTGTACTTTCTCCTCCTGGAATAATCAAACCGTCAAGATCAGCAATTTGTTCTGGATTTTTTATTTCATTTACAATTCCTTGAATACCAAGCTCATCCATAGCCATTTTTGTAGCCATAACATTTTCAGCAACATCACCTTGAATGGCAAGTACTCCAATGTTAAGTCCATTCATGCTGTACTTCCACGCTCTTGCATTCTAAGCTCTAGGTTTTTAGTATCAAGACCTAGCATCGATTGTCTTTCATCTATCATCTTTTGAGCTTCTTTTACCTTATCAGGATCTTCCCAAAATGTAGTTGCAAGAACTATAGCTTGTGCTCGTTCTTTAGCATCTTCTGCTTTGAATACTCCAGAACCTACAAAAATTCCATCACATCCAAGTGTCATAAGATACGCAGCGTCAGCAGGTGTTGATATTCCTCCAGCTGCAAAGTTGACAACTGGTAATCTTCCAAGGCTTGCTGTCTCTTCTACAAGAGAGTATGAAACTTTCAGTTCTCTTGCAGCACTCACTAAATCTTGTTCATCACCTGAATCATAAATTGATTTTATCTTTCGTAGTTCGTTGTTTACGTTCTTAATGTGAATTACCGCTTCTGCTACATTTCCTGTTCCAGGTTCACCTTTTGTTCGAATCATTGCTGCACCTTCTTCTATTCTTCGAAGAGCTTCGCCAAGACTTCTTGCTCCATTTACAAATGGTGTAGTAAAGTCCCATTTCCATATATGTCTGAATTCATCAACTGGAGTCAAAACTTCAGATTCATCAATCATGTCGACATTTGTTTCCTGTAAAACCATAGCTTCGTAAACATGTCCTATTCTACATTTTGCCATTACAGGGATTGTTACTGCATCCAGGATTTCTTCAATAACTCGTACACTTGCTGTTCTTGCAACTCCTCCGGCTTTTCTTACATCGGAGGGGAGTTTATCTAAAACCATTACAGAGACAGCTCCTGCATCTTCAGCTATTTGCGCTTGTTCAACAGTTGTAACATCCATTACAACACCATTTTTCAACATGTGTGCAAATCCACGTTTAAGTGTAGACGTCCCTCGTTTGATGGAATAGGATTCTAGACTTTCTTTGATTATTCCTTTTGTGTCTGCAATATCACCAGAAAGAGGTATCATGAAAGATGATCCATGTGAGATCTATTTATTTTATTATTTCTGCAATTATTCCATCAAGTTCAGATTGAACTTGAAGTACAATAGGCGGAATGAAGGCTTGACTTGCATTCTGTTCAGCCCACTGTAGATTAAGAGATTTACCGTTTAGTGTCACTTGAAGACCAAATTTGTCATATTCTCTTGCATCTGTTTTTACCGGAAAAGAGTCGTGAGGGATTTCCATGAATCCCGTTTCTTTAACCAAAGCTGTTAATTTTTTCAATTCGGATTTTTCCAGTTTATATTTAATGTTAGGTTCCGAATATCCATTTTTTGTGACTTCGTAATTTGTTTCTCCGTTATTTTCTATATTCAGAACCTCTGTTGTATCAGCTCCTAGACTTTCGGTCAACCCAAAAGACACTTTCTTTAAATGTTGTTTACTATATTCAACTGAAATTACATCGTCCGAATTTACTGCAGATGTAGAAATTTCTGGTCTGATGAGTTGTGGGACTACAATAAAAATGGCTGCCAAAACAGGTATGGCGCCAAGTAAAAGTACAACAGGCCTCACTAACGAAATGAATTGAGTTATAACAAATAAATCTTCGGTAGTTAAGTAAATTAAAATTCAAGTGGTTTTATGTTCATTATGTGGGGTCGTAGCCTAGCCAGGCATGGCGACAGGATAGATCACATGATCACCGCTAAGGGCTCCAGTGGTTCAACTAGCTTCACTGACGAAAGGATGATGTACAGTTTGGAGCTGTAGTGACCCGTGTGTCACCGGTTCAACTCCGGTCGGCCCCACCATTTTTCATTTTTTGAGCGAACAGTTATAAGCAAAAAGCACATCAGTAAACACATCTGGGATGTTTAAAGTTAATATGAAATTTACTGGAGGTAATTATTTTTGAGTCGTAGTAATTTTCCAAGTTTTGGTGGATCCAAAACTGGGACATATGTTTCCACACTGAAAAACTACAACCTGCCACATTTTATACTGGAAAAAGTAGCGCAGGATTGTAGCTCCGATCTTATTAAGAAGGGTAGAATTGAAGATCGCCTGCAAAGCATGAATGACACTGCCCTTGAATTGCTTCACAAAGTTTTTGTTAATTGTGCGGAAGATTCCTCTGGCCTTTACGCTAATTATCGTTTTTTTGCTTACATCTCAAGCATGTTCCACAAGTGCGAGATTTTACTTAATGAAAAAATCCCTGGTTCATCTGGTAAAGTGCACAAGGTGCCAGTAGCTGTAAAAAACAATGGGATGTATGTTGCAGTAGGTTTTAACAAATCAACTGGTGGCCCCATATCCAAAAAAGAGGCTATAAAATTCTATGAAATTGTAGATGATATAAAGAAAGGGGAACATGGAAATCTTTTGACAGATGGAGTTTTTGGATCTTCAGTAGGTTTCGATGGAGAAGCATTAGTAAATTTGGAGAAACTAAGTAAGGCGCGTAGAAAAGACCCAGAAAATAAGATAGAATTCAAAACAGCAAGCTTTGAAAACAGAATATATTCTGTAACAAAGTGTTAGTGCGCCTTTTTAGTTGAACAAAATTTTACGTGTACTTGTTTTTCAACATTTAACGTTGTTTCATTTTCATGAAATAGTTTTTTCCCACAATCTGGGCAGATGAATTCCGGCACACAAAAAAATTTCAAAGACCTACTTATAGTCTTTTACAGCCATTTTATACCATCTTTTTCATAATATTTTTCTTTGGCTCTAGAATGTCGTGGTCGAACATGTAATACAGCACTACAGCAAGGACATTTTGATCCATCCCATCTGAAATAGACACCACAAACACTACATCTTTTTTGTCCATTCATGTAACGAAAAATAGTTTTTCCAAGCGATAGTTTAAACTTGGTTTTACATTCTCCTCTACAACTTAACATTAATTTAATGTAAAATTTTAAGATTAAAAGAAACAGGTGATTTTACTATAACCGGAAGCCAGAGACATCAATTGTTGCAAAAATTGGATTTTTGTTTGTCTTTACAAAATTTTCATCATGATATTCAAAAGGTAATGATGCAAAAAGGTGCTTGTCCCAAACTTCATGTACAAGTTCCTTGTAATTTTTGTAACCAGTCTGTCTTAAAAACTCATGAGCTAGTTCATGTGAAACTTTAACACAGTTTTTCTCCATGAGAAAGGAAATATCATCTTTTATATCGTTTCTTTCCCACCACACCATACCAAAATTTTCTGCAAAATACCCTTCACATGTACAATCTGTCCACAGGGGCCTAAAATATGTCAAATAAAAGTGAAAAATATCTTCACCTCTTTTTCTATGATCGTCAAGAAGAGCTGGAACATTAACCAAATTAAAAGAACGGTCAGATTTTACTATCATTTGGTCTGAGAGTACGTCTACTTGTTTTGAGAAGGTCTTTTCAATCCATCTTTTATAAAATT
>JBGPWD010000031.1:0-7423 GCA_041492015.1 Nitrosopumilaceae archaeon | reverse complement strand
CTTTGCACATGGTTATGTGCCATTATTAGTTGCAATAGCAATCAGTCTATCTGCATCATTTGTAATAGGGGCAGTCAAGTCGAAACTTGCCAACATTAGTATCATACGTGGTGGATTAGAAATGGCGGGACTTGGCACAGGCATTGCTTTGATAGGATATGGAATAGGTTCTGAATTGGCGAATATTGGAATACTTAGAATCTAGTCTTTTTTCTGGTACTTCTATTTGCAATGTTTGCTGCAATAGCTCCTGCACCTATACCATTGTCAATATTTACAACTGAAAGACCAAGAGTACAACTTTGCAACATTGCAGCAAGTGCTGCAACCCCTTTTTCTCCATAACCATATCCAACTGATGATGGCACTCCTACTACTGGGATATCTACAAGAGAAGAAACTATTGAGGCAAGAGCCCCTTCCATTCCAGCAACAACAACAATTGCATCGACCTCTGCTCTTATCATTTTTTTTATTATAGGGAAAAGCCTATGTAATCCTGCTATACCCACATCATAGCTGCACGTACATACACAACCCATTGCTTCTGCCATCAATCTAGCTTCTTCAGCTACACCAATGTCGGAAGTTCCTCCAGTTAATATTCCAACATGACCGCCAGAAGTTTTTGTTATTTTTTTATAAAACATAATCGATGTAGTATTTTTTCCAAGCTTGGTTTTTATTTTATTTTCATTTGAAAAAGAAATAATTTTTTTAAAATCATTTTTGTGAATTCTTGATACCAGTACAGGATCAGATCGTGAAATGGCTGCAAGTAATATTTTTTTTAAATCTACTAGTTGTTTTTTTTCTGCAAAAATTACTTCAGGAATACCACGCCTAAATTTTCTACCCACGTCAAATTTTGCAAGATCTTCAATTTTTTCTATCGAGTATAAGGAAAGGAGTTTTTGTGCTTTAGCCACAGAGATCTTTCCAATCTTGAGCGATTCTAGTATTTCTATAAGGTTCAATGATAATTGTAATCCTTGTTGTAGTTAAAAATTTAATCAGAGTTCTAGGCCAGAAATAGCTGTCTTGACGCTCTCTATTCCTTTTTTGAACAATTCTTTTTCATTAGAATCAAGATCTAATTCGATAATATTTTCGACGCCACCTTTACCAATAACTGCAGGTACACCAATAGTAACATCGGAATAACCATATTCTCCATCAAGATACGTTGCAACTGGTATTACCTGTTTTGTATCTCTAACTACGGCTTCAATTATAGCTGAAATTGCATTTCCAGGCGCATGTACAGTCGCACCTTTTAATTCTATGACTTTAGCTGCTACTTGTCTTGTGTCTTGTACAATCTCATCAAGTTTTTGTTTTGGTAAAAGTGATGTAAGTGGAATTCCAGATACGGTTGAATATCTTGCCAGAGGCAACATGTTCTCCCCGTGTTCACCTATTACCAGCGCACGGATAGAATCACGAGAAAAACCAGTTGCCTGATGAATGAATTGCATAAATCTTGATAGATCAAGCATGCCACCCATTCCAAATACTCTGTTCTTTTGAAAGCCAGATACTTTGTAGGTGAGATATGCCATTGGATCAAGTGGATTTGTAACTGGAATAATCAAAGAATCCTTTGCATATTTTTTTATGTTCTCTACAACACCTTTGACAATAGACGCGTTTATTTTTAAAAGATCCATTCTTGTCATCCCTGGTTTTCTTCCGGAACCTGCTACAACAACAACAATGTCAGAACCTTTCATTTCAGAATAATCGTTTGAACCACGGATATTCGCATCAATTCCCTTTTCTGAAAGCATGTGGTTGAGGTCCATTGCTTCCCCTTGTGGAAGACCTTGGACTACATCTAAAAGAAGAATTTCATCTGAAAGTTTTCTTAGGGCAGTAAAGAGCGCAGTGGCACCGCCGACTTTACCTGAGCCTACAATAGTAATCATAAACAGGCGTGAATTTAATCGTTAATTAAACTTCACTATTGATAAGGTCTAAAAGGAAATTGTATAAAATAAATCCTTAGAATTTATTAGAAATTACTTGAAATCACTCGTGAATTAAAATTACAATTTATATGCATTCTTATGAGTTTACAATTCTATGGTGTTAATAATAGATCCACAGGTTGCTGGAATTTCAGGAGATATGCTACTTTCGGCTTTAATCAACATAGGTGCAAATAAATCAAAAGTAATTAATGGAATCCACACCTCCGAGAATTATCTTCCAGGATCTAAAATCCAAAAAGCTGACTTTGAAAAAATTATCAAGCATGGTACAGAAGCAACTCAACTTATACTTGATATAAAAGAAAATACTCATGAGCGCAGAGGCACAGATATTCAAGAATGTATACTATTAACCTCAGACAAAATTGGTCTTTCAGAACAAGCCAAAGTTTTTGCGAAAGAAAGCATTCGATCTCTGATAAAGGCAGAATCGAAAATTCATGGAGAACCTATAGAATCGGTTCACTTCCATGAGGCGTCAAGTATCGATACTGTAGTTGATATTATTGGATCTGCAATCGCTTTAGACGATTTGAATTTTTTCTCAGAAGAAATAATTTCTATGCCTGTAGCTGTAGGTGCAGGTACCCTTACATTTTCACATGGAGTTGTATCAAATCCTGCTAGTGCAATTTTAGAAATTTTTCGAAATTCTGATATCATAATATCGGGAGGACAAGTTAAAGAAGAACTCACTACGCCTACTGGAGCAAGTCTTCTTGTTAATCTAGCAGATAGTTGTTCGGAGTTTTATCCTTCAATCAGAGTAAAATCTATCGGATATGGTGCGGGCAAGAAAAACTTTGATGGATTCCCAAATGTACTTAAAATTGTACAGGCTGAGAAAACAGATCAATTTCAACAAGACACAGTTCAAATACTTGAGACAAATCTAGATGATGTTTCTGGTGAAGTTTTAGGTCATATGATTGACAAGATAATTGCAAAAGGAGCAAAAGACGTTACAGTAGCTCCTGCTATAACAAAAAAAGGCCGACCCACAAATCTAGTTTCTATAATATGTGATACTAGTTCAGTGAATACTGTTCTTGATACGCTAATCTCTGAAACAGGAACGTTAGGAATTCGAATCAGATCCTCTGCCAGATTTGTTGTTCCGAGGGTAACGATTTCTGTTCCTGTAATAATTCATGGAAAAAGCTTTGAAGTAAGATGTAAAATAGTAAAGAATCAGGATATTGTAAAACACTTCAAAGTGGAAGCATCGGATGTACAGTCAGTCGCAGATTCACTCTCAACATCATTTAAAGACGCAAATGAGTTTATTCGGACTGAGATTAAGCAGAAGTTGAATTTGAAATGACAAAGCTTGATGAATTAATTAATTGGTTTAACGGACAAACCAAAGTACTTGTTGCACTATCAGGAGGAGTAGACAGTGCACTTGTTGCTTATGCAGCACATAAATCACTTGGAAATTTGGCAATTGCAGTAACAGCTGATTATAAAACACTTGCACGTGAGGAATTAGAATCTGCAGAAAAAATTTGCTCTGAAATCGGAATCAAACATATTGTGATTCAATATAATGAACTTGAAAATCCTGAATTTGTAAAAAATGACAACAATAGATGTTTTCATTGTCGTACAGAGCTCTCAGAACATCTTAAAGAAATCTCTAAAAAAGAAAATGCAAGTATCATAGTGGACGGTACTAATCTTGATGATCTTGAAGAATATAGACCTGGAATAAAGGCTCTAAAAGAAAATGGTGTGAAAAGTCCACTTGTGGAGATCGGATTTACAAAAGAGGAGATTAGAGAACATACAAAAAAAGTTGGTTTATCAGTATATGATAGGCCCTCAAACTCCTGTCTTGCTTCCCGTATTCCTTGGGGACAAGAAGTAACAGCAGAAAGACTTGCAAGAATTGAGATTGGAGAAATTATGGTAAAACAGTTTTTTGGAGTGCGACAGGTTCGCGTGCGTGATTTTAACGGGACTGCTAAAATTGAAGTAGGACGTGAAGAGATTTGTTTGCTTTCGGATCAAACTAAGCTATCAAAACTTATTGAAAGTCTAAAACGGATTGGATTCATATCTGTAATTGTAGATCCAGAGGGTTACAGGCCAGGAAAACTTAACGTGATAGTGGATTGATATATCTCGATAACGCTGCCTCAACTCCAGTACATGAAAAAGTAATTGAGGTAATGATCCCTTATTTCAAAGAACAGTATGGAAATCCATCATCAATTCACAAGTACGGCCGTCTTGCCAGTACAGCAATTCAAACTGCAAGAAAAAGAATTGCATCTTTGATAAATGCAGAAAGTAATGAAATTCTTATAACGTCTGGAGGTACGGAATCAAACAATACCGCACTTTATGGGATTGCACATCATAATAAGGGCAAACATATCATAACGTCAGCTATAGAACACGATGCAATATTAGAGCCATGTAAGCGTCTTGAAGAAGAAGGTTTTTCGATAACATATCTACCTGTAGACAAGTATGGTCTTGTAAATCCCGAAGATGTAGAAAAGGAAATATCGTCTGATACATGCCTTGTTAGCATAATGTTTGCAAACAATGAAGTTGGTACCCTCCAACCAATCAAAGAGATTGGAAAAATTACACAAGAAAAAAAAATTTCATTTCATACAGATGCAGTACAGGCCATTGGAAAAATACCAATTGATGTAAAGGAACTTGGCGTAGATTTGTTGTCAGTATCATCTCATAAAATAAATGGGCCAAAAGGGGTCGGTGCGCTATATATTAGAAAAGGTGTCAAAATAGATCCTCTCATTTTGGGCGGAGGTCAAGAAAATGGTCTTAGATCAGGAACAGAAAACGTGGCAAGCATAGTAGGCTTTGGCATGGCTTGTGAACTTGCAAAAGACAATATGAAACAAAACTACGAACATTTTAGAAAACTAGGAATGAATCTAGTCTCTGAAGTTTTAAAAGAAATCTCACATACCAAACTTAATGGACATCCTGAAAAAAGGATACCAAATAACATTCATTTTACATTTCTTGGTGTAAATGGTGAAGATCTAATAATCAAGCTTGATGAAAATAAAATTGCTGCCTCAACAGGTTCAGCTTGCTCTGTCAAAGTACAAAAAGCATCTCATGTTCTAAAAGCCATGGGGTTTTCTCATGAACAGATAACAGGATCTCTGCGTTTAACTATTGGAATAACAAACACAGAGGACGAAATTTATGAGACCGTTAAAGTTTTAAAAAAAGTGGTAAAAGAATTACGTGCAGTTTCCCCATACAAAGAAAAATATAATTTTTAGATCTTTTAGAAAAAATATTGTAATTCAAACTTATTATAAATTCCTTATTTGGAAATAACTTCTATGTTATACTCTGTTTTTTGCGTAAGGGGTAATGCAACTCCATTTTTGTTCCATACAAAAATTTCTACAGTATATTTACCAGTTGATTGAGGGGTCCAAGAAATTTCTGCTGTTTTCTTACTTAGAGGATCAATATATCCATCTACCAAATTGATATACACAACTCTATCGCTATCATCTTTTACTTGTACAATATATGAATAACCTCGTGTTACAAGATTATCGTTATTTGAAATCTCGGTCACAAAATTAAGATTTTTTCCAATAATGGGTTTTTCCAATAATGGTCTGTTGAGATTATCTTTCATCTGTGGATTTATGCTAATTTTATTCATAGTCGTTCCAGATGACTGCTGTGACTGATAAGATTGTGGAGTTGGATGAGACTGTGTAGGAGTTGGAAAAGTCAGACCTACAATAACTGATCGTCCTAATGCATCCCTAAAATCATGGTACCACACTTGAACACTTCCACCTGTTGGTGAGATAAGTGTAGTTCCATCTTCATTACATATCTGTGATGGCATTTTGAACATTCCTTGGAAAATTCCTGTTCCTGGACCATTTTCAGTAAGAGTAAATCCTGTTGCAGCCAGTCCTCCATGTGACACTCCTCCTACTGTACAGTGATGGAATCTGAATCCTTTAATCCAAACTTCTAAGAGTATGTTGCCGCTTGAATCTCCTACAGTATCATCAGCAGGAGAATTGGGATCGTTTACTGCAGTATATGTCTGAATTGCATTTGAATCTGTATTAAGATCTGGATCGTTTAGAGTTATAGTAACAGGTTGTCCTAGCCCATAGCTTTGTGAATTAAGAGTAACAATTCCTGTATGTGTTTGGATATCAGATTTTGAAGTCGAAGTTGTACTTCCACCACTAGTTGAAACGCCAATGATTGTAAGATTGATTCCCTTATTATCTGTCAGTTGATCATTTACAAGAAATTTTATTTTCTGACTAAAGGTACGGAGACTTTTGATCAAATTCGGATCGTATTGATTTAATTGATTTGTAACTACATATTCCATAGTTCCTGTAAAGATATTTGAATTGTTAGATGTTTCTTGTAATTCAGCTCTGTATATTGCATTGTTTATTTTTTGATTATTTTGATTTCCAAAAGAAAACAAATCAAAGACAATTGGTTGAGTATCAGTTTCACTTGAGATCGCACCTCCGTTTGATGGACTACCTGATGTATCAAAATTAATTTCTAGAAACACTGGTGATGATGGAGGTATTGCATTTATTGCAGCTACAGTAGCATCATTTATTTGGACAAAGCCGTTTCCAGACGATATGGAACTTGGAGACAGGATCTGAATTGGATTATTTCCTAAAGCGCCAAAGTACAGAGTCATGCTCGTATCTGAAAATGAGTTAATACCAAGTTGGAGTTGAAATGATCTTAGATCATAGTTTATCCAATTAGTTCCACCTGAGTTGGGTTGGCTTACGTCGATAAACAAGTTTTTCAGAGTTTGTTCTGTGATCCCAAGATTTAATGTAATTTTCTTAAAAGGACCATTTGGGGAAGTGGTCGTGTCAATTATCAATCTAGCAGCATTTGAATCTGGTACATTAGATGGGATTGATATCGCTCCAGCAAAACCAGTAGAACTTGGATAAAATTGTACATTTGAGGCACTATTCAAAGTGACTGGATTTCCAAGTTTCAGCGTTGGCAATGTTGCAGAACTTCTAAAATCATCCAGATGTTCAATTATTGCTGAGTTAAAGTTCTGGTTACTGTCTACAAGTGTTATGGTTACTAGTTGACCAGCAATAAATTGTCCATTGGATGTACCATAAGACAGCGATTCTTTTTGGCCAGAAGTAGATTGTGCACTTGGAGGTGTACCAAGAGACAGGTTTGTATCAGCAGTAGCAGATAATATCGAAGTAGATTGGGAATTATATGAAATAGTAGCTGATTGGAATCTTGGTGCATTATTTAAAATCCCAATCGTAGATTTACTGCTATACGAGCTTTGAAAAATTCCAGAGTTTGTAGTAGTTTCTACAAAGGTAACTAATTTGTTATAAGTAGTTGCTCCGTTAGTGATCGATGATGCTGTCTGAAGT
>JBGPWD010000147.1:0-2614 GCA_041492015.1 Nitrosopumilaceae archaeon | reverse complement strand
TGGGTTTTGGGAGTATGGTCCATCTGGAGTCAGTCTAAAAAATAAATTCGTTGAGCTGTGGAGACGAGAGTTTGTCAGAAGAGACAGAATGATGGAAATTGATGGTTCTCAAATAATGTCGCAGTCTGTTTTTATGGCATCAGGACACCTTTCTAGTTTTGCTGATCCAATTGTTAGATGTCAGAAATGCAAATCAATCTTTAGAGTTGATAGGTTGATTACTGAGATTACCTCAGTGGTAGTACCTGAAAGTGTTGATCTATCTGAATTTGATAAAGTAATTTTGGAAAAAAACATAGTTTGTCCAAGATGTAAGGGCCGATTTGATAATGCACACAAATTCAATATGATGTTTAAGGTTGGTATAGGTCCAGAATCAGAAGCTGCTTATCTTAGACCAGAGACATGCCAATCCATTTTTGTTGATTTCCCAAGACTTTACAAAACAATGCGAGGAAAATTGCCAATAGGAATAGCCCAGATAGGCAAAAGCTTTAGGAACGAGATCTCTCCAAGACAGAGTCTTCTAAGACTAAGAGAATTTTACCAGGCAGAAATTGAAGTTTTTTGTAATCCAAACAAATTAGATAATCTTGGAAAATTCTCTGAGGTTGAAAATACTGAACTTAGGATCATGGTTGGAGAAAACATCAAAACCATGACTTGCAGACAAGCTCTAGATTCTGGTGTTTTGCCAAACAAGCTAGTTGCATATTATCTTGGTTTGCTGATAGAGTTTTATCAAAAGACTGGAATTGATGTAACAAAAAGCAGATTTAGAAAGCTTGGAGATAAGGAAAAAGCATTTTATGCATCAATTGCATTTGATTTTGAAGTTGAGACTAGTACAGGATGGCTTGAACTTGTTGCATGTAATTATAGATCAGATTATGATTTGAAAAGCCATGCAAATGTTAGTAAGGAGAAATTTGAAGTCTTAGATGATGATGTAAAAGTACTTCCGCACGTATTTGAACTTTCGATGGGCATAGACAGAAGTCTTTACACTATATTGGAACACAGTTTCCAAGATGATAAAAAAAATGATAGAATTGTTCTTTCGTTAAAGCCCTATCTTGCTCCTGTTCACGTAGGAATACTTTCTCTTGTCAAAAAAGACGGCCTAGCAGAAAAGGCCGAAGAAATTTTCTTTAAGCTTAGAACAAAATATGATACTTTTTTGGATCATTCTGGTGCTATAGGACGAAGATATAGGAGACTTGATGAAGTTGGGGCACCGTTTGCAGTTACTGTAGATCACCAAACTCTACAGGATGGCACCGTTACAGTAAGGGAGCGTGATTCGATGAACCAAGAGCGAATAAAAATTTCTGATCTTGATTCATATCTTGTAAGAGAGACGTCATATCCATAAAATTACAAAACATAAACAAGTTCAATTCTAAAAGCTACTTTAGTTTTTTCACAAAAGGTCTCTCTTGTGCCATGTACTTTATCTTCAGGAAGACATCTACACTTTATATTTTTAATTAACTGTTCTTACTAAAAATTTTAGAAAAAAAGGGAACCCATCACCTTTTTCTTTTTTTGTAGCTCTTATTTAGGGGCTTTTAGGTTATGCTGATTGTCCACGTGATCTGCAGCGTATCTGCTGGATTCACACCAATTGAAGAGAAGACTTGTCTTGAGAACATGTTCGAGATTCCAGAACTGTTTTGTGACTGGTCAAAAAGACCCGCTTCCGTTATTTGTGCTGTCGATGAGTTTGTGAGTTTGCCAGCAGGGAAAGTCACTTGTATTTGTGCTGTTCCGTGTCCACCAGTACCGTTAGTTACTGCGCCAATTTTTTTGTTACTTGCCTGAGTTTGTAGTGCTGTATCAGTTGGTGTTGGACCTCCGTTACCTGTTCCAACTCCTATCCATTGAAAGATACCAACATTTGCAGAATTGCATCCAGTACAGGAAGTAAGTTTCCTACCGGCTCCTGAAGGGAAGAACATCTTATCTGCAGTTGCATTGTCACCGTTTATTACGACAAGGTTGTCTGTTTGTCTATAGGCCTGTATGTTACCGTCTGGACCATACAGAACTAATTGCAGGTGTCCTAGTATCCCACTATGTTCGGCTTGAACTCCTTTTGGAGATTGAACATCTTGCGTCAAGGCATATGCTCCACCTATGGATGCAATAGCCGCCAATCCCATTAACAAGGCTACGTTCTTGTTTATCGATGTCATTAGATCTCTAGTATGTAGAGTGGTTAATAAGTCTTTGGTCAAAAAATGTAAACTATATAATAATAATCAATTATTCCTCAAAAAATCACATAATTACCACACTGGAATTATAAATTTCATAAATTTACCAAAATGGAATCTGATCGGTCAATCTTTGACAGATATGGCACTAAGGATTTTGCTTAATTCCAACCGTTTCTTTAAGATCCATGCTGAGATGTTTACCTAGTGGTGGAGATAAAGAAGTTGAGTTTTGCCCAGGCCCCGTCGATTTATTGGTTTCACTGCCTGTAAATATAGTTAGACCAAATACCACGCCAATTATCGCAGCTATTGCAATTCCTATACCAATGGCAATTCTAGCTTTCACGATTAAGATTAACCATATGAACTATAAAAGACATAATCCGAGAAGA
>JBGPWD010000040.1:0-6670 GCA_041492015.1 Nitrosopumilaceae archaeon | reverse complement strand
GTTCTATCTATTCTTTTTTCAGAAAACGTATAAAATTTATTTTTCTCTAGAACAAAATCCGTCACAAGTTTGCCATCAAGATGACCGCCTTTTATGACTATATTTTTTGCACCCATGCGGCGAATGAGCGTTGCAGCCTTTCTTACATCTTCATGCGTCCTTATCTTGATTCCAGCAAGTCTTTCTGCTTCTGGTATGTTGGGAGTTATAACAAAAGACAGTGGCACAAGCAGTTTTTTAAAAAGAGGCAAGGCCTGCTTTTGCATCAAGACTCCTCCCGTTGTTGATTCAAATACTGGATCTAGAACTATCGGGGCCTTGATTTCTTTGAGTTCCGAATAAATTGCCTTTATCACTGAGGAACTATAGACCATTCCAATTTTTATCACATCTATATCAAAATCCGACAAGACTGATTCAAGCTGGCTTTTTATCATGTCAACAGAAATTTCTTTTACTTTGGAAAATTTTCTAGTATTCTGACTAGTTATTGCTGTTACAACGGTTAGTCCGTGAACTCCAAGTGTAGAAAATGTTTTTAAATCTGCTTGGATTCCTGCCCCTGCTGATGTATCGGATCCTGCTATTGATAATATAATCACAAATCTAAGTTATAAAACTCACGTTTAAATCCAATCATTTGGTAGAAATAATGTTTGGCTACACAAATGAGTTCTGCACGTAGGGGCGTTGCAACTGAAGAAATGAAAGCAGTTGCAAAAGATGAAGATGTCTCCATAGAGTGGTTAATGCCCAAGATAGCAAATGGGTCAATAATTATCCCGCACAATAATGAACGACCACAGAAAATTAGAGTAGTAGGTATTGGAAAAGGAATGAAGACCAAGGTAAACGTAAACATTGGTAATTCCACTCTAACAAATAATTTAGAAGAGGAGATAAAAAAAGCAAAGGTTGCAGTAAAGTATCATGCAGATACTATAATGGATCTTAGTGATGGTGGAGATGTAGGACTCTTTAGAAGAACCCTGCTTGAGGCTGCACCAATAACATTTGGTACTGTTCCTGTGTATGAAGCGTACAACTATGGTGTAGAAAAGAACAAGAATCCTCTTGATATTACTGAGGATGATTTTCTCAAGGCATTTGAAAGAAACATCAAGGACGGTGTTGATTATACCACAATACATTCTGGAATTACAAAAGATATAGCAAAAAGAATTCTGTCAGTAAAAAGACACGGCGGAATAGTAAGTAAGGGTGGAACCATTACTGCTGCCTGGATGTTAAAATATGACAAAGAAAACCCATACTTTGAGCATTTTGATTACCTAATTGAATTGGCAAGAAAATATGATGTGACATTTAGCTTGGGCGATGCCCTAAGACCAGGTTCAATTCTAGATTCACATGATGAATTACAAGTACAGGAAATGATCAATGTTTCCAGACTGACAAAGCAAGCTCACGAAAAAGATGTACAAGTTATGGTTGAGGGTCCTGGGCATGTTCCCCTAAATGAGGTTGCAGCAAATGTTCGACTAGCAAAATCTTTGATAGGCGAAGTCCCATACTACGTATTAGGTCCACTTGTGACTGACATTGCATCTGGCCATGATCATATCGCAAGTGCAATAGGGGCTGCAATTTCGGCAAGTGAAGGAGTAGACTTGCTGTGTTATCTTACACCATCTGAACATTTGGCGTTGCCCACTCCAGAGGAGGTAAAGGCAGGATTGATTGCGTATAGAATAGCAGCACATGTTGGCGATTTGGTAAAGTTACGCGAGAAAGCAATAAGATGGGATATGGAGATGACTGAGGCAAGACGCACATTAAACTGGGAAAAACAAATTGCACTTTCTATAGATCCGGAAGAAGCAGCTCGCATTCACGGAAGAGTTGGTCAAATAAATGGCAATACAGTTCCGTGTACTATGTGTGGCGGAGCATGTGTGTATATCATGCTTCCACAACAAAGGTACAACACCCCAGAAGAAATAGAAAAATTACAGCAAGCTAGTTAGTACCTTATCTAAGGTTGGCACTGTCTGATATTTTGAAATTTCATTAGCATCAACCCACTTGTATTCAGAATGTTCCCAATTCAATTTGAGCTGGGGTTCTTTAACAGAAAACAAAAAGGGAAAGACTATCCATTGGTGATTTTTATACTGTGGAGAGCTTATCTCCATTTGAGGCGCGGCCTTGAGGAGAACAACAAAATCTTCTGTTAATCCTACTTCTTCAAATATCTCTGTCTTTGCTCTTTCTAATGGTTCTTCGTTTCCTTCTATGATTCCACTTATTCCAGCCCAGAGACCTTTCATGGTTTTTACGTTTTGACTACGCTTTAAAATGAGAATTTTATTTCTATCTGAAAGAAAAGATGTGACTATCCTTGTGGAATGCAACTATTTATCGATGGAATTTACCATCGTTATTAATTTTTTATATGCATCTTCGAGGTCCACATTTTTTGCGAGTCTTTCTTTGGCAGAGTTGATGTATTTTATAATTTCCTCAGATTTGTTTTCCTGAATTAAAATTAGCATTCTGCCAATGTCTTTCCATAATTCTTCAGCATATCTTCTAATTTCAGGATTTGAGATAATAGTCTCCAGGAGTTCAGGGGACTCGGTCATTATTGCCGCAGCAAGGATCTTTTGAGCTTTGAATGTTGTACCTGACATTTTTTCTATCAGTGGAAAGTTTTCTTCCTTTCCTAGTATGTTGGCAAGTGTAAGATTGACAAGATGAGTCATGCCAAGAATTATTGCAATTTTTTTGTCATGCTCTGCTGCATCAATTGAGACAAAAGATGCATCGGGGAAAAGGGATTTGGCTGTGGCAAGTTCTTTTTTTGCATCTTTGATAGGAATTGAAATGATATTTTGACCTTTGAGTTTTTTTGTACCAGGTCCAAACATGGGATGAATACAAATAGGATTTATCTTGTCTGGCATTTTTGAGAGTGCTGCAACCGTTTTTAATTTCAGAGAAGAAATATCAATCAGATAAGAATCTCTTTTCATTTCTTTTGCAATTAGTCTAATTGTTTCAGGAGTACGTTTTACCGGAATGGCAAGAATGACATAATCTACATTTAAAATGGCACCCACCAACGATTTTGCTTTAGTTATTGATTTGTTTACAATCTCTTTTTCAGAATCATAACCAATTACCTCAAAACCTTTCTCTACAAAGTATTTTGAAAACCATTTGCCCATCTGTCCCTCTGAGCCAATTATTGCTATCTTTTTTTTTACCATGTTTATTTCCTTAACGTCTCATCTATTATCTGCATTCCTTTGTTAAGTAAATCTTCTGGTTGGCAGACAGAGATTCTCACAAAATTTTGATAATTACCAAAAGCCTCGCCAGGGGCTATTGCTACTCCTAAATCAAGAAGTTTGTTTGTAAAGGCAATGGTGTCAAAATTATCTTTTCTTACTTTGGCAAAAATGTACATTGCTCCATCTGGTTCTACAAAGTCCAACTGCATGTTTTTTGCTTTTTTTATCACAAGTTCTAGTCTATTCTTCATGATTTTAGCATTATTGCTTGTATCTGCATCTAGTGCTCTTAAAGTGACATATTGGATTGGTTCTGCCACGTTTGTAATACACAAGGCCTGAAGCTTTGACATCTTGTCTATTATATCAGGACTTGAGACTGCATACCCTATCCTGAAACCTGTCATGGCATGGGATTTTGAAAACGACTGCGTTATGATGCTTTTGCCATATTCATAAGTTAGGACACTTTTCCAGTTTCTATACGCATAGCTTGCGTAGATCTCATCGCTTAAAACATAGAGATTATTCTTTATTGCAATCTTCATTATGTCGTCTTGGATCTTTTCTGGGAGGATCTTTCCTGTGGGGTTGTTAGGATAATTTAGTACAATCATTCTGGTATTGGGATTTATCATGTTTTCAATTTGGTCTATTGGCGGTTCCCATTTTCCATCTAAGGTGGTTGGTACCGTTCTAACTTTAATGCCAGAGTTTAATGCGTTTTCTCTATAGGCTGGCCAAGCTGGTTCTATTACTATCATCTCATCACCGGGATGCAATAGGCTTGAGATTGCAAGAAAGACTGAAAATCTAGCACCAGGGGAGACCATGATGTTTTGAGTCTGTACCTTTACTCCAAATGATTTTGAGACTTTGTTCTTTAGAGCTTCTCGAAATTCTGGCATTCCCTTGGAATCACCATATTTTGTGTACCCCTTGTCGTAAACCTCGGATAATGCTGATTTGACAACTGGTGGTGGAAAAAAGTCTGGCTCTCCAACTTCCATATGAATAATTTTTTTCCCTTCCTTTTCCAAAGCTTTGGCTTTCAAAAATACTGAAAGATGTGTTGATTTGTTAGTAGATTGAATCTTGATTGATTCATTTAACAAGAAATTCAAAAATATTGAAGCTGTTTTTTCATCCAATCCAATTTCTTTACATAAAAAAAGAACTTTGGTTCTTAGCTGGTTTTCACGTTCTTCATTTGTTACACCCAAGCCTAGATTATTTTTAAGACCTCCTATTTCTTTTGCAGTATCATTTCGTTCTTTTAACAGTCTTAACATGTCAAACGTGATCTTGTCTATCTTATCACGAAGCTTATCAATGTCTGACATTTCTATTCTAGAACAGGTGGTATGAGGCCACTTCTAATGGCATGATCAGCAAGAACTAGAGAAACAAGTGAATCTACTACTGGAGGTGCTCTTGGAACCACACACGGATCGTGTCTGCCTTCGACTATTAATGAAACAGGCTTTTTTGTCTTTAGATCTACAGTGTTTTGTTTCTTTGCTATTGAAGAAGCTGGCTTGAATGCTACTCGAAGAACAATTGGCATTCCAATTGAGAGTCCTCCTAGTATTCCACCTGAATTATTTGTCTTTGTTACTATCTTTTTATTTTTAATGATATATTCGTCATTATTTTGGGAACCCTTGATAGTGGAACCATAGAATCCAGAACCAAACTCAATTCCCTTTACAGCGGGAATTGAGTAAAGAGCTTTACTAAGATCTGATTCCAAAGATCCAAAAATTGGTTCACCTAGGCCCACTGGAACATTTAGTGTAATGGATTCTACCACACCTCCAACTGAATCGCCGCTTCTTTTGGCAGCAAGTATTGCAGCCTTCATTTTCTCAGCTGTTTTAATATCCGGGCATCTTACTTCATTAGAATAAATTGCATTTTTCATTTTTTGTGTAGCTTGGTTTTTCATTTTTATATTACCTACTTGGGAAGTGTAAGAGTAGGTGTCAATGTCAAGAGTTTTAGAAAGAAGCTTTCTTGCAATTGCTCCTGCCATTACAAATGTGGCAGTCAATCTCCCAGAAAATCTACCACCACCTCGATAGTCGTTGAATCCCTTGTATTTTATAAAAGCGGGATAGTCGGAATGTCCTGGTCTTGGTTTTACTATAAGATTTTTATAATCTTTTGATTTCTGGTCTTGATTCCAAATTATCATTGCGATAGGTGCTCCAGTGGTGTATCCTCTAAAAACACCTGAGAGAATCTCTACTTTGTCTTCTTCTTTTCTTTGGGTAGATACTAATGATTGGCCGGGCTTGCGAAGATCAAGCATCTTTTGTATGTCTTTTTCTTCCAACTCCAGACCAGCTGGACAACCATCCACAACAGCTCCTACGCATATCCCATGAGATTCCCCAAAACTAGTAAGCACAAATCGCTGACCAATAGAACTTGATGACATAATGAAATTTTCTTTTAGATGCTTATAATCCTTATAGGAATAATCAATGGTACAAATACGAAAATTCGTGATGTACAACCTAGATTGAAAGAATTTTTGCTCCAATCTTATTCATGTCTTCTATAAATGTTGGATAAGAAACATCGACTGATTCTGGGTCAGTAACAGAACAGCCACCTACAAACATACCTGCAATACAAAATGCCATAAACAATCTATGATCATCAGACGAATCCAAATCAGCACCTTTGGGATTATTTGGAGCTTCAAGAATCAAACCATCTTCTTTTTCCTGAACTTTGATGCCAATCTTTGCAAGCTCGCGTGCTAAAATGGCAATCCTATCAGTCTCTTTGAATCTTGCATGTTTTACATTGTAAATCTCAATTGGTTTTGAGGTCTTGAGGGCAAGTATTGCCAAAGCTGGAAGAAGATCAGGTGTATTGGAAAGATCAAATCTTCCTCCATTAAGCAACGGTGGACTCTTCACAGTTACCTTGTCATCCAAGTTTACCTTGACACCTAGTTTTTCAAGATGTGTGATCATTTCTTTGTCTCCTTGTGGAAGATCTCCACCAGAGGCAGAAATGGTTATGGTATCTCCAACTAATACTGCTGCAGAAAGTAACAATGCCATACTTGAAAAATCAGAAGGTACTGTAAAATCAGTTGGCTTGTATTGCTGTTTTGGTATGTTGTATTTTTTGTAAGGATTTATGGTATCTACATTAACGCCAAATTTTTTCATAGTAGCAATTGTCGCGTCAAGGTATGGTTTTGATACAAGATCTCCTTCAATATTTAAGATGACACCTTTTTCTGTTTTTGGGGATGCAATCATTAATGCAGATATGAATTGACTTGAGACTGAGCCTGAGATTGAAACTTCGCCGCCTTGGATTTTTCCTTTTACAGTTATTGGGGGCTTGCCATCAGTTGATGTACATGTAGCTCCCAAGTCTTCTAACGC
>JBGPWD010000154.1:0-2429 GCA_041492015.1 Nitrosopumilaceae archaeon | reverse complement strand
CCTATCAATAACTAAAATTGATAATCTTTGTTTAGAATAAAATGATGCTGATTGTGCGGCAATCATTCCAGCAAGTCCTCCACCAGCTACAATAATATCATAATCTGTTTTCACAGCCAAAAAACAGGATCTACTATATTTAAAAGAACCGTATGAAAATAGATCAGGTTTTTGGGTCGGTTCGTCGCGGCTTCTTCACAGCTATTGCTCAGACTGGAGCGGCAAATATTACCTCATTCCCTTTTTATCTTGTCTTTCAAATACTATTAAACTCTGCGCAGTGCTTTGAGTGTTCCTGAAACATTCACAATTTTACAAACCTTTTCAAATTCAGCAACTACTTGTGAAAGTTTAACAAGTTCACACGAAATAACAACCTGATTTTCTTCATTTGAGATTACTTTGATTTCAGTGAACCTTTCAAATTCTATTGGTTCTTCTAACTGTAACAAAATGTATCTTTTCTTTTTTTTCATTTCACTAAAAGATCCAAATATGTTCTGACCAGTTCATTCTTTTTATAAACAGGCGTCGAAATTTTAATTTTCAAGGCATCATTTTGTTGTAAACTAATAGATCTTCTTACCAGATCCCCTTTACTTATTCTCATAAACAAAGAGGAACCTTCAAAATACATCTCAATGTTTTGTAAAAACTCATCCATCTGTGATTTCGAAATTTTTGAAACTAGCTTCTTAATGAATTCTTCAGCTCGTTTTTTTCCTAATTTTGTCTTCATCAATAAAATAGGATTTCCAAAATGACCTTCCAACCTTTCTTTTATGAATTCTTCTTCTTTTATATCAAATAATTTCAATATTGGCTCAAAAATTTTCCTTGTGTCTTCTGTCGCATGTACTATGATCTCGATAATTATCTCTATATGATTTACCATATTTTTTGATTATAAATAATAAATCTTATTAGGCTTGCAGCAAGGCAATTTCAGCTTCTGCAGTTCTAATTATCTTTGCTTTTTCTATGCCTACATGTCGTACATGAATTATCTTTTTAACAGCAGCCATAATGTCGGAATTTATCTTTCCAAATGCAGTAGCTTGAATAAATTGCTCAATTGTCATTTCAGGAATTGTTTTTGTCATTACATCCTTTGCAATTAATCTAAGAGCATGCTTACGAGATGTATTCAATTTTTTTTGTGTAAGAGCAATTATCTTTATTCGGAAAATATTTCCATCTTTTGTCTTATAATCTCCTATGAAATTAATCAAAGAAGAACCACGTCTTACAAGACTTCTAAGAAATTCTTTTGCATATTCATATCGTTTAAAAATTGTTGTTGCAGTTTCGCCTTCTACTTTGTTTATCTGGAAATACAACTTGAACTGATGCTGTGAAGGATCACCTTTGACTATATCAAACAAAGTAATCTCCACTACTCGGCCTATTGCACTTGCATCCTCAGTTATAGGAATGTAGGCTATTGGTACATTGTTAAACGCAGAGGGAGCAAGTACGGTAACCCATTTTTTCTCTCTCCATTTGTCTTTCACTCTAGTTGTCTTTTGACGTGCCAACGATAATCGACGTTTGTAGCCAAAATATAAGTTGTACGACTTTTTAGATTATAGTTTTGTTAAGATATTTTTGTAAAACCTTTGGAATAGAAATGTGTCCATCCTTTGTCTGGAAATTTTCCATCAAGGCAACAAGAGTTCGTGTTGTAGCTACTAGCGTGCTGTTTAATGTGTGTAAATATTGAGGTTGGTCATTAGTTCTGTCACGAAATCTTATCTTGAGTCTTCTTGCTTGAAAATCCAAACAGTTAGAACATGAAACTATCTCACGATAACTATTCTGACCTGCCATCCAAGCTTCAAGATCGTATGTTTTAGCAGAAATCTTTCCAAGATCTCCACTTGATAAAATCATTACTCTGTATGGCATCTCAAGTTTCTGGTAAAACTCTTCGACATTGGATAACATTTGTTCATGTTCTTTCCTAGATTCTTCTGGTCTGGAAAAAATAAATTGTTCTACTTTTTCAAATTGATGTACACGAAAAATGCCTTTTTGATCTCTTCCATGTGCACCTGCCTCTTTTCTAAAACAAGGACTTAATCCTGCATATCTGAGAGGCAAGATCTTTCCTTCTAGAATTTCGTCAGAGTGCATTGATGCTACTGCATGCTCAGATGTACCAATTAGATAGAGATCATCCCCTTCAATTTTGTAAATGACATCCTCAAAATCCTGTGTGATTATAGCACCTTCCATTGAACTACGGTTTATCAAATATGGTGTTTGAACTGGTGTGTAATTTTTATCAGAAAGAAAATCTAATGCATATTGAATTAACGCTTGATTCAACTTTACAAGATCGTTTTTCAAGTAATAAAATCTTGCACCAGCTACCTTTGCAGCTCTTTCCAAATCTACAAGATCAAGACTTTGTGATATGTCGATAT
>JBGPWD010000145.1:0-2690 GCA_041492015.1 Nitrosopumilaceae archaeon | reverse complement strand
GGGACGTGGATCTTGCATCCTTGAAATGGATTCGTAAACGAAAAAGAGTGCTACAAGAAGAATAATTATGGCACCGGTAAAACTCCCCATCGTCTCAATCTTACCATGGCCATAGGTATGCTCACGGTCTGGTGGTTTTGTTGCCCATCTTGCTGCAACAAGCAAAATGGCAGTAACAATGGAATCTAAGACAGCATGAACACTATCTGTGACTAGTGCAAGACTGTTTGAAAATACTCCTATTGTAAACTCGACTACAAATGCAGAAATTATTACAGCTAGTGAAAGCCTGAGCGTATTTGTTTTAAGATTTTGTAGACTCATACTTTTTGCAATCCCAATACTTGTAGTACGTCTTCAAAGTTTTCACGTGACTGATCATTTTTGTATTTTCTTAATGAAGAAATCAATTTTTTCCTGTTAGGTTCCTTGATTATTTTTTTCACAAGATTGGCAATACCTGAACCAATGAAGATGCTTTGGGTTGCTGATGTAACATTTGATGTTCTCCTATTTACACTGGCACTCTCAAAATCAATTATACAGATTTTGTTGTCAACAATCACATGTTTGTGAATGTGACTTAGCTCACCATGATCAAGACGTATCTTATCCAAGTTGTAACAATCTTCAAGCACTTTTCTTATGGTAGCTCTAAGTTTTGCAGCACTACCTTTACCCTTGAGATCCCGTATCCAATCGATTATCTTTTTGCCTTCCAGATACTCCATTATTATGAAATTTTTACTATAATCTAACAGCTTTGGACCAACATCTACTTCGTTTGCCAGCCTTAGAAGTCTTGCTTCGTTTCCCATCTCAGACCTACTAGAATCAATCCTGCGAATCTTCAAGGCTACAGTCTTTTTTCCTTGATTTGACAAGACCACAACGCCAACATAACCCTTGCCAAGAACAGGAATGTTGTTTAGTGTAGTGGTACCCGTAAATGAGACACTTTTGATTCCAAGCTTTTTGAGCTCTGTAACTCGTTTTGAAAGCTCGCCCCTAGTTGCTTTTGGATAACCTAGAATTGAAGAGTAGGGTTCTTTTGTAAGCTTGCTAAGGGGAACTAAAGATGAGTCCATCAGTAGTGGTAAGCTCTGTCAGAGCCTTTTTAATGGATTTGCTTGCAGCTTGCTTTCCATCTGATATCCTAAATCCTCGCTTGATATCAGATACCAGACCACTTGGTACGCCAGAGACTGAAAGATTTTTTTTCAAGAGATGCCTCAAAAAAAGTTTGGCATCATGGAATGGTCTATCTTGCAAAGATAAAATTTTTCCAGACTCGTCAACCCACAATAATTTGTTTTTGTAATTTTTTGCAATATAACTTTCTGATTCTTTTTTTCTTAAAACTTCGGGACCATTTTTTATCATGAACTTTTCAATTTTTGGTAAACGCAACAAGAAAATCATAGCGGCCTCTGATTTTTCATCTGTAACAGAAGACTTGCGCAACACATCATAGCCTGCAAGCTCAAGCTGACCTGAGATGGCTGTCGTTGCTCGCTTTACCTGACCCCAAATTATATCAGGACTGCGAGCTTTGTAATTGAATTTAATAATTATGGTACTGTCAAGGTTTTTCCTGTTTGGTTGTAATGGTTTTGGTTTGAAAAATAACAGTGAAGGTTTTTTCAAAAATGACCTTGCCGCTAAAACAAACTTACCTACACTCTCTGCTGAAATTGCTGTCCCAAGGTTTCTGTTGCTATCTATTGGATCTATTATTACAAGAGGTGCATCGAATTTTTTAGTTGGATTTCCTATGATTTGGTTTAGTGCAAAATTTGAGGCTGCCTCTAGTACTCCAAGAAAACTTCCAAAGTGTAACACCAGAACCTCAGCTACATAGCCACCAAAACCTTCCTTGGCTATCTCTGCCCCATAGATGCCCATGGCAGTCAGGAATTTTTTTAGAATCCTTACCTCGTCTTTTTTTGCTTGATCAAGTGATTCAAGTATGAATTTTGTATGAAAGGAGGATCTGTCTGCAGCACTCTTCCATTGTCCTGCCTCTACATCATAACAAGGCACCACATTTACTAGAGTTCCTTGTACCGATGCTTCCACGTATGGATGGTCTGAATACCTGACATATGGTTTGAATTTTTTTAGAGCATCAAAACCGATTTTTTTTCCAACTGACTCGAAAGTTTTTTCATCTGTTTCTTTTCTTAGCTTGACAAATATGTCCAAGTCAACCTCACCTTGCAGCCAGGTTCCTTTGGCATAGGAACCGCCAAGCTCTACTCCAACCACATCAGGAAATTTTGTAGCTTGTTCTTTTACTAGTTGTAAAGAAAGTTCTGCTAGCCTTTTCATGGTATCCTGTTCTTTTGCAGTGGGTATTGTGAATTTTTTAACTTGATCTAAAATTTTCATTATCTTGCTTTTACCACCTGTAAATCAGAGTATATAGGCCCAGTTGGTGTTAAGATACTTTTCTTAAACTTTAGCTCAGAGATGGTATCGTGACCTAGACTAATTGTCTTTAATTTGTCCAATTCCTTTGAAATATCACCAATCTTGTTTTTGATTCTAAAGATGGTTAGATGCGGCCTGAATGGTTTGTCACTTTTGAATCCCAATGGCCCAAGTTTTTCTTCTACCTGAGTGGCAAGCTTGATAAGATTTTGTGATGCGATATCATCAACACCAATCCATATGACACGTGGGAATCT
>JBGPWD010000128.1:0-2959 GCA_041492015.1 Nitrosopumilaceae archaeon | reverse complement strand
TAAGCTCAGCTTTGACGTCGATGGATTGGTTGAAAAGGCCGACATAATAGGCGCAATTTTTGGCCAAACAGAAGGACTGCTTGGACCAGAGATGAACCTAAACGAACTTCAAAAAGTATCGAAAGTCGGTAGGATAGAAGTTAACACTACGGCTACGTCAACTCAAACTAAGGGAGATGCCTTGTTGCCTATGAGCACTGATATCAACACTGCAGCTCTTATTGCTGCAGCAATAGAAAGCATTGACAAAGTAGGACCATTCCAAGCTAATTTTAAACTAGAAGGGATAGAAGATGTTCGCTCTGCAAAAAAAAAAGAGATTGTTGACAGGGCAAGGGATATCGTCCAAAAGTGGTCTACTAAAACAATTAGTGAAGGAGATGAGATGCTAAAAGATGTTTCAGAGGGAGGCTCTTCTGGTAAGTTAACTATATTTGGAAAAGAAAAACTTGCATGTGGTTCTGGTATGTTCGATTCTCCTTGGATAATTTTAGTTGAGGGAAGAGCTGATGTCATTAATCTGTTAAGAGCAGGATTCGATAATGCTCTTGCAATAGAAGGAGCGCGAATAGATGAGTCCATAAAAGAACTTTGTAGCTCAAAATCAAAGGTTGTTGCATTTTTAGACGGTGACAGAGCTGGTGGATTCATACTAAAAGAACTCAAAGCTCTAGTTAACGTTGATGTAGTTCACAGAGCACCCGATGGTGTTGAAGTTGAAGAATTGACCCCAATACAAATTGTCGAAATTCTAAAAGACACGGCAGAGGACATGAAAAAAGAAACTGTAAAACCAAAGTTACAGGATCTAAAAGATGAACCAATAGCAAACGTCGCAAAAAAAGTCTATCCTGATCTTAATGAATCGCTTGAAGCGGTAGCCTTAGATGAAGGTCTTAACGAACTTTTCAAGGTTCCTGTAAGTGAAGTTGTAGGAAAACTTTCCCCTGGATCTGGCATAAAATATCTGGTCCTTGATGGAATTATAACACAAAGGTTGATTGATGCTGCAAAAGAAGCAGGAATAGAGTGTGTTATAGGTCATAGGATGGCTAACCTAAAATCTACTGATGGCCTAGTACTCAAAACATTTACAGAGCTGGGCGTAGCCTAGACATTTTAATGCCAGAACTTAAAGTTCAACACATCCTAACACTAGCAGAACTTTTAGCAAAAGGCGCAAGACATAACTTTGTTACAATCACATCATCATCGCTAGGAAAAAGTATCAATAAATCACAACAAGCAGCATCAAAACACCTTTTGGAATTAGAACGAGATGGATATCTCGAGAGAATTAGAAGTGGACATAGAGTTTCTGTACGAATCACAACAAAAGGTCACACGGAGATGACAAGAATATCTGCAATTTTAAAATCTAGTTTGGATTCTTCTCCTTCTTATATAGAGTTTAAAGGAACAATAGTTTCTGGTATGGGTGAAGGCGCATATTACATGTCAATGAGAGGATATGAAAAACAATTCAAATCAAAACTTGGTTATGTTCCATTTCCTGGTACACTCAATGTTAAATTAAAAGATAAAGAATTCATTGAGGCAAAACGTACTCTTGAAGCACATCTTGGAATAACGATAAACGGCTTTTCTGATGGTAAGAGAACTTATGGCTGGGTAAAATGCTATCCTGCTAAAATCAACAATTCGATTGAGGCAGCATTGATAACTTTGGAAAGAACTCATCATGATGATTCTGTTATAGAGCTAATCTCTCGTGAAAATATTAAAAAGACAACAAAACTATCAACTGGTTCACAGATTTCAATTAGAGTACCAATTCGTTCAAAATAGTTACTATACTAAACTAGTTATTGAACTGATTTTAATGATAACTGATGGTATTTGTTTGGATTGGGCTTGGAATAGGAGCTCTAATAGCTGCAATTTTGATCTTAAAAATAATAAAATCTCCCAAAAACAACTTTATTGCGATTAAATGTACAAAATGTGGTCTGAAGACAGGTGGTTTAAAATGTCCGCTATGTGAAACTACAAAAAGTAATTTAAAATAAATTAAAAATTATGATATGTTTTCATACATCTAGGTTCTGTAGATAGAGCTACCATATTCATTTTCTATTTTGGAGCTTTTAATGTCCGGTATGGGCGACTGTAATCTAGCTATACTTACGTTAACATTAATTTTCCTACATCCGTCGGTAATGAATTTCTCTTGATGCACTTGGTCGTATCCTAGTGCTATGATATCAGGTTTTACAAGTGCAACAGTTTTGAAAATATCCCCCTCATGTCCTAGAATTGCGTAGTCTACCATAGAAAGTGAACTGACAAGATCTTGCCTCAACTCCATATTGTGAAGCGGTATTCTACTTTTCATTTTCTGTGCTGTCTTGTCTGTTGCTATTACAACAACAAGTACGTTTCCTAGCGCCTTTGCAGCCCGTAGTGTATGCAAATGGCCTGGATGTATTATGTCAAAGACACCGCCAGCCAAAACAACTCTCAACGAAGATCTACCTAATTCTGTAAGTGTTTTTTTATCCAATTCAACTATTCCTTGTTTTGCCAACGATTCTATCTTTGACTTTAGATGATCAAGATTTACCGGAAGCTTTTTTCTTATTATTGAAATAGGATCCTCTTTTGAAAGAGAGGCTACGTATAAAGCTGAAATGATTTCCTTATCAAGTGCATCCAACTATATCACTAAAACAAGATTCCTACCCTTGTTTCATCTATAAACTCTATGCCCAAGGGTCTATTCCCTTTGAAAATCTTAAAGCGTCTATTAATCCCTCTGCGTATCCTATACTTAATACCGCAAGTTCTTCTTTTCCTTCACTTTGAAACTTTTCTGCATCATCCAAGTAAAGATTAGCATTTTCTAAAACAGATTGAAGAGATTTATCGTCCTTGAATTGTTTTGTTACTTCTTCTAATGCTTTTCTAGCTTTTGGAATATATTTTTGGAGCATTTGAT
>JBGPWD010000058.1:0-5082 GCA_041492015.1 Nitrosopumilaceae archaeon | reverse complement strand
CTCGTGTAAAGGAAGGATTCTATGGTGAAAAAATAGATTATAGATCAAGTGACGAAATTGGTACCCTTGCTCAAACATTTAACTTGATGTCAGAAACTATACAGATAAAGGAACAAGAAGCAAAAAAAGTTGAGATTTCAAAAGATGAATTTTTAGCAATGATCACTCATGAATTAAAAACACCTCTAGTACCAATACAAGGCTACGCTGATATTTTACTTGGAGAACACTTGGGCAGTCTCAACAAAGATCAAAAAGAAAGATTAGAGGTAATCAAATCAAGCTCTGCATCACTATTGCAACTTATTTCAGATTTACTTGATGCACAAAAGTTAGAGCTTGGGCAACTCAAAATTAAAAAACAAACGGAAAATGTCAAACATACTGTTGAGAAAACCATAACAGCGATGATGCCACAAGCAAATGCAGAAGAAATCGAACTCACGTCAAATATTAGATCTGATATTTACGCAAATTATGATGATGAACGCATAATACAGGTGCTTACTAATCTTATTAAAAATGCAATAAAAGCTACTGCACCAAAAAATGGAATAGTGCAAATTTTTGCTGAAGACAAGCCAGATGAAGTCAAGATCTCAGTTAAGGATAACGGAACTGGATTGCCAAAAGATTCTCTTGATAAAATATTTAGAAAATTCTACCAGGTGGATACCTCTACAACCAGAGAGAAAGGCGGTAGCGGTCTTGGACTCTCTATATGTAAGGGCATTGTTGAGAACCATGGTGGGAAAATATGGGTTGAAAGTGAATTTGGAAAGGGAGCAACATTCTCTTTTATACTACCAAAAAATGAAAAGCCAAATCTTCACTCTAACACAAATAAATAGTTGAAAACAAGCAAATTGATTTATTGGAATTAGAAGATTTTGCTGAAAAATCAATACAGTTTGCAGTACAATCTGGCGCTCAATATTGTGATGCCAGAGCTGAAACAGTCTCAAGTGACGGATTCCTCCTAGAAAATGGTGAGATCGAGCATTTCACATCTTTAAGAGATTCTGGTTTGGGCATCAGAGTCCTCGCAAATGGCGCATGGGGATTTTTTTCTATCTCCAATCCAAAATCCCTAGACGAATTAAAAACTGCAACACTAGATGCAGTAAAAAGCGTGCTACATTATTCTATAAATAAAAAACATAAAGTAAGACTTGCCGAGAATCCTGTATATATAGATGAGATTAATTTTATTGTATCAAAAAAACCTTCTTTGGAAGAATTAGCAAAAATTGGTTTTGAATGTGATAAAATAATTAGAAGCAAAAAAAGAATTCATAAATCTTCAGTATCTATGGAACATGACACTTTTTTAAAATATTTTGTAAACAGTGAAGGTGCCAAAATAACTCAAAGATTCCAAGATACAATAGCTAACGTAACTGCAACTGCTCATGAATCTGGTCTAACAGAATCTGTTAATGCAACAGAAGGTGGTAGAGGAGGATTGGAAATGATACTTGATAAAAATGACATTACTAAAACGGCTGAATTTGTAGCTCAGAAAGCCTCAGAACTTTTAGATGCTAAAACTGCAAAAGAAGAAAAAGCAACAGTTGTAATGAATCCAGATTTTGTTGCGCTTCTTGCACATGAAATTCTTGGTCATCCCTCTGAGGCAGATAGGGTATTAGGAAAGGAAATGGCTTGGGCCGGTGGTGCATGGTGGGCAGGAAAATTAGGAAAAAAAGTTGGTTCTCAAGAACTAAACGTAATAGATGATCCTACGCTATCAAGTCTTGGATGTTACAAGTATGATGATGAAGGAGTCATTGCAAATCCAAAAACACTGATTGAAAATGGTGTTTTAATAAACCACATGCAAAGCAGAGAGACTGCAACAATTTTCAATACAGAACCAAATTCTGGAATGAGGGCTACAGGATATGGGTTTATGCCATTAATTAGAATGGCATGCACGTGCATAAAACAAGGAGATTGGGATTCGCAAGAAATGATTAAGGAAGTAAAAAACGGTTACCTTATTTCTAACATGAAGGTTCCCTCCATTGACATGATGAGATACAACTGGAGCATCTCGTGCCAGTTTGCACAGAAGATAGAAAACGGTGAACCAAAAGAATTACTCAGAGATGTAATCGTTATGGGAATTGCGCCTGATTTTTTCAATTCAATTGATGCGTGTGGAAAGGATTTCACAATTAGACCAATTACTAATTGTGGTAAGGGCGATCCTATGCAAATTATGAGAATGGGAAATGGCGGTCCTCATATACGCGGGATTGCTACAGTAAAAAGTGTGGGAGTGTAAAATGCAGATATGATGGATGCATTAAGATTACAAGTGATTTCTTGTACCAAATGCAATCTTTCAAAATCAAGAACTAATGCAGTTCCTGGCAAGGGTAATCACAGCGCAGAAATAATGTTCATCGGAGAAGCGCCAGGTAGAAATGAAGATTTGCACGGTGAACCATTTGTGGGTTATGCTGGAAAAATTCTATCAGAAGCATTAGAATATGCTGGTCTATCAAGAGATGATGTTTTTATCACAAATGTTGTAAAATGCAGACCTCCAAACAATAGAGTTCCGCTTGAAGAAGAAAAAAATTCTTGCCTGCCGTACCTAACAAGAGAGCTTGGCATAATCAAGCCCAGAATTATATGTATATTGGGTAATACTGCTTATGGTTCTATTCTTGGTGGTAATTCAATTACAAAGAATAGAGGCAAAATAATTAAAAAAAACGATCAATTGTATTTTCTTACAATCCATCCTGCTGCAGCAATATACACTCCAGATCTCAAACAAGTCTTAAAAGATGACATGAAAACACTAGTAGAAACACTCGAGAAAGTAAAAAAGGGAAATCAAGCCCAAAGTTTGTCATGAGAATACTTTCACACTCATTTTATGGAAGGGATACAGTTGATGTTGCCCAAGACTTGTTAGGTAAAGTACTTGTGAGAAGAATTGGTAAAAAAATAATTTCTGGGATGATAATTGAAACAGAAGCATATAGGTACAAAGATGATGAGGCAAGTCATTCTTTTGGAGGGATGACAGAAAGAAACAGAGCCATGTTTGGGCAAGTAGGAATGGCATACATCTATTTCACTTATGGTATGCATTACTGTATGAATGTCGTAGCAAAAAATAATGATTTTGAAGCAGGAGCAGTTCTTTTTAGAGCACTTGAACCAAGGGAGGGAATTGATTTTATGATAAAACAAAGAAAAACTAAATTAATCTCAAACCTTACCGATGGGCCAGCAAAACTTACCCAAGCATTACAGATAACAAAGAAACAATACGGCAAGGATTTGACAAAATCTTCAAGCTTATTTGTCATTGAAGGAAAGGAAATAAAAAAATCTGAAATTAAGGCAATATCAAGAATCGGAATTAAAAAATCCACTGATAATCTTTGGAATTTTAGGTTATTAATTAATAATTTTTAATTTTGGAAAAATCAAGAAGATTATGACGATGGTCTTACCTGGAGTAACACAGTCAGATCCATGGTTTTACCCATTCTGTTTATCGTTAAAACTACTTTATCGCCAACAGATTTCTGATCGTCCATATAGGAAATAATGTCATTGATTGTTTTGACTGGATGGCCATCGACTGCTGTGATGATGTCTCCTCCATGCGGAATATTGTTTTGATCCAAAGTGGCAGGTATTATTCCAGCTTTATCTGTAGGTCCGCCTTTAACTACTGTATCAATCATTACTCCTTTGTAGTTTCTTGGAAGACTATTTGCTAGAGCAACATCTGGACTCAGACTAGTTCCTGCTATTCCAAGCCAAGGATGACTGTATGTTCCAGTTTTGATTAATTGAGGCACTACTCTCAGAATTGAATTAGACGGGATGGCAAATCCGACCCCAGAAAATTCACCGGTACTTGTGTTAATTGCAGTATTCATTCCGATGACTTCACCTTGCATGTTTAACAATGGCCCTCCAGAATTACCAGGGTTGATTGGTGCATCCACCTGAATTATATCAGGTATGGAAAATCCAACATTTTCATTTGGCAAGAGGCGACCTGTCTGACTTACTATTCCGTGCGTCATGGTATCACTTAGCCCAAAGGGATTGCCTATTGCAATTACTTGTTGGCCGACTTGAAGTTGTGAAGAATCTCCAAATGTTAGAGGAGTGACGGCTTCATCTGAAAAATTATCGATTATCTGTATCACTGCTATATCGTTATTCGGGTCAGTACCTACAACTTTAGCTGTGTAAGTATTTCCATCAACAAATGTGACGTTAACCGTTTTTGATCCTTCTACTACATGGTTATTTGTAATAATACGACCATCCTTATCATACACAAATCCAGAACCCAGTCTAGTAGATTGACTTTGAAGCGGCGAGCCATTTATGATGATACTATTGTCGACAGATGATACTTTGCTTGTTATCTGGACAACAGAATTTTCTACTTTTTTAAATATTAATGTAAGACTTGCATCTACAGTTGCTGTTTCGGCTATAGTACCAGGTGGACCGGCTGTACCTTGTGGCCCTGGTATTCCTTGTGGACCTGCTGGACCTTGTGGTCCCTGTGTGATAGCAAGAGTAGAGTCATGCGCAACAATGTTACTATTCGTGGTTTGAATTGTAACCACGGCTGCAAGAACAATAACTGCAGCTATAAGAACCATCTCAGTTTTTTTCATTTTTTACCGCTACTGAAATACTTTGAAAGCAATAGATAACTTTTACGAACCTTTTGTTCATCATTACCTAAATATACACAGTATTCAATTATTCAATAGTGCGAAAAAAACAAAAAAACAATAATAAAAATAAATTCTTTACCAAAGGTACAATTATTGGTATTGCTGTTATTGCAGCATTAGCATCGGTTGGTGGATATTTTGCCTTAGGATCTATGGTTCCAGTTAATGGAACAACTCCAGTTTTTGGGACTCCTACCAATCTCTACATCATAGCCACTCATACTACTACAGATGGTTATATTTTTCAAGAACAATCAACTAGGCAAGGCAAAAAATCACTGACAACAGGGGCTATAGATGTTTCAATCCATGTAATAAAAGGGGAATTAGTATCTATACATGTAAT
>JBGPWD010000113.1:0-3220 GCA_041492015.1 Nitrosopumilaceae archaeon | reverse complement strand
TTTTGCAGAATCAAGAGAAATTGAAACACATTCTGCACCAAGTTTTTCAAATCTCGATATGGCGTCTTTTGTAGCTGATTGGACCTCTTTGTCTACACCGTCACCTACCATTTCTGAAATTATTCCAATTTTTTTTCCTGAAACGCCAGCATCTAGATCTTTTGTATAATCAGGTTTTCCACTTTCAATAGTAGTATTATCGTGTAAATCATGCCCTGCAATAATGTTCAAAATAAACGCTACATCTTCTACAGTTCGTGCAAGTGGACCTATCTGTTCAATGCTGTTTGCAAATGAAACAAGACCATATCTGCTAATCAGACCATAAGTGGGTTTTAACCCAACCACAGAACAAAAACTGGCAGGACTTCTCACAGAACCACCAGTATCTGAACCTAGTGAGGCAATGCATTCAAGCGCACTAACAGAGACAGCACTTCCACCTGATGAACCGCCTGGAACATAGTCTGGATTCCACGGATTTCTGCTTGGACCAAAATAACTAAATTCCGTAGTAGAACCCATTGCAAATTCATCCAAGTTTGCTTTACCAATAATTATTGCGTCTTGAGATTTTAATTTTGAAATAACAGTTGCATCGTATGGGGCAACAAAATCTTCAAGCATTTTTGATGCACAAGTAGTTTTAATCCCTTTTGTGCAAATGTTGTCTTTAATTGAAATTGGCATGCCAAGGCAAGCGCCAACTTTTTCTTTTCCTTTTAGTTTCTTGTCTATCTGTTTGGCTTGTTCTAAGGCGTTTTCATTTATGGATATGAATGCGTGAAGGGTTTTGTCAACCTTGTTTATTCTTTCAAGTGTTTTTGCAATAAACTCTTCAGATGATAACACTCCGTCACGTATCTGTTGCACATATTGTGATATTGAGATTGAAAGGTTCATTTTAAACCATCTTTGGTGCCCTAACAAAATTTTCTTTTGTCTTTTTCAGGTTTTCAATAAGATTATCCTCAAATGGCACAAATTTGTCTTCACGTAGTTTATCAAGAGTTAATTCTTGTCTTAGTAAATCATCTGTCTTAATCTCAACTTTGTCCAAAAGTTCAAAGTAATTCAAAATTTTTTCTACTTGTGTAATGTATTTTTGAGGATCCGAGATCTCTATTTTTATTAAATTACTAAGGTGTTCTATTTCTTTTCTATCTACCATTGTTTTCACTACGGTGTGAGTCTATCCACGTCTCTTGGATAAAATGTTACATCTCTAATATTTTCTGTTCCGGTTAGTGCCATCATCAACCTTTCAAGACCAATTCCACAACCAGCATGAGGTGGAACACCATAATCGAACACCCTAAGATGATAGTCAAAAGCGTCTAGTTTGAATCCTTTGTTTTTCATTCTTTCTTCAAGCTCGGATCTTTTCTCAATTCTTGTGCTACCAGATGAAAGCTCCAAATCTCCATACATAAAATCAAATGATTCAGATATTTTGGGATCATTGGCTTTGGCCTTGACGTAAAATGGCTTGGGTCCCAATGGCCAATCCTTTATGAAATAAAATCCTGCAAGGTCGAGTTTTTTAAGATTAGATGCATACAAGTCATCTCCCCACTCGGTTTTTATTCCAGTTTTTTGCATCTTTTCAATTAGCTCAGAATATGTGTATTGTGGTATAGAATTAGGAACTTCTGGAATTTGAAACGTGATACCTAAATTTGATTTTGTGCTATAATCTCGTACTGTCTGAACTGTTCGCTTTACGATATTTTCAATATGTTTCATGATATCGTTATAATCCGAAAAAGCTTCTTCAAGATCTATTGAAATTGCTTCTGAAAGATGCCTGTTTGTCCTAGAAGGTTCTGCCCTAAAGATAGGGGCAATTTCAAAAACCTTCTCAAAGCTCATTGTCAATTGTTCTTTGTAAAGCTGCGGACTTTGGGCAAGAAACGCTTCCTTGTTATAGTAAAATATTGGAAACAGTGCTGCACCTCCCTCAGTAGCTGTTGCAATCATTTTTGGAGTATTTACTTCAACAAATTCTTTTTCGTATAGATAATCTCGGATTGATTTTAAAACTAAACTTCGTGCTCTGAAAACATGTTGCAGGATATTTCTTCTGAGATCTACGGCACGTATTTCTAGCCGAGTATCAATGTTGGCCACTGTTTTTGTTTGTGAAGTAAAGGGAGCGATTTTTTCTGCCATGGAAAAAATTTTCATTTCAAGTGGTGCAATTTCTACTCCATGTGGAGCCTTGTTTGATGGTTTGATTATTCCTTTGATGGCAACACTTGATTGTTCTTTTAGCTTAACAATTTCTTGCCTTATTTCTTCCCTACATGTGTCTTTTTTAGCAGTAATCTGAATTTCGCCATTTTTGTCATTAATCATCATGAATACAAGGTTTCCATGGTCTCTCACACTAGAAACCCACCCCATTACAATTACTTCTTTTCCATCCAAGGAAGGATCAATTTCGTTTGAGTAAATCGTTCTACGCCAAGTTCCAAGATCGCTATCTGCCAAACCTTTTCATCAAATCTGCCCTAGTTAGTGTTAATTTATGTTTTGAATGGACATTTTTGAAGTTTTGAACAAAAACAAATACAGAAATCATGGGGAATAAAAAGTGGTTCTTGTTGAGAGGGCCATCTCAGCAAGTTAACCACGTACCTGTGTCTGGTATGAATATAATTTATCTAAATATATTAAAAAAGAGTTGTCTATTTTATTTGAGACAGAGACCCTTTTGAAGATTTCAAACTTTGATGATACCGCCTTTTAGAAGGAACGGAATCATAGAATCAGTAGGCATGGAAATGACCTTTGTTTGAACGACTTGATAATTTTTTGAATTAGACACTTTTTGTTTTTTACTAAAGTTTACAATTTTCTCACGCATCATACGGAAGATGGCATGACGTGCACCTTCACTTAACCTTGCCTTAACGCTAATGTCATTTTTTATTATATTAATTTCCAAGTTCTCAAATAATGCAACATATTTTGTAACTTTTTTCCCAAATTTTCTTGGAATTTGACCGTCTGGAATTAACAAACCATTTTTTATAAGCGAATTAATTTTTCGGTAAGAAGAAGTTTGAGGCAATTTGCACGCATTTATGATATCTAAAATTATACGTGGTTTGTTTGCTGTAACATTTAGAATTTTTTTCTTGTCGTCATCAGCATATGAATGAAGAATTAACGAAATTATCGGTTTGGCTTTAATTGTTACTAATCTACTATTACC